>NZ_WMLF01000164.1 GCF_014156695.1 Streptomyces durbertensis
CCGGGAGACCGGTCATGAGGGGGATGATGACGGCTCGGACACCATGTACCGGTCACGACACACGCGGTGTGTCGCAGGCCGTAGGGTTGCCGGGAAGAGAGCACTTCGCGCCATCCCCAGCGGCGGACAAGGGCGAGGATGGCCGAGAAACCACCGCGAACGTGGAGGACAAGAAGCATGTCGGTCCCCGAGCCAACGGCCGAGACCCGCTGGCGCTGCACCCTGTGCGGCAACCTCACCCGTTTTGACGTCACCCGCAGCAGCCGGGTGGTGGAGTACGTCCACCTGGACCTGGCCGGCGAGCCGAAGGTCGAGGAGCGCGAGGTACTGAGCGAGACGCTGGAGTCGGTGCGCTGCCGCTGGTGCAACGCCGTCGACCAGATCGAGCTGGTCGACCGGCCCGGCGCGCAGGTCTGAGCGAACGGGCGGTGTGAGCGGTGGAGGAGTCGACCGGTGGTGAGCCGGAGCGGGAGCGACGGCCCGCCGAGGAGTCGCACCGTCCGCTGCCGGAGAAGGTCCGGCGGCGGGTGGTGGCGCTCACCGGCGAGGCCGTCGGCGGGCTGACCGTCGCCGACCTGCCCGCACCGCTGCGTCAGTACGCGCGCTTCACCCCCGCCCGCCGTGTCCGGTTCGGCGGCAACGCGATGGCCGCCGCCCTGGAGTCCGACGCGGTGTTCCGGCAGCGGATCGGGGAGCGGCTGCGGGAGGCCGACCCCGAGCTGGTGCAGGCGCTGGAAGGCGGCACAGCGCCCGCCGCGGCCGATCCCGTGGACGTCGCCGCCTTCGCCTACGTCCTGCGGCCCGGTGACTGGGACAAGCTCGTCCAGACCGCGGGCGAGGAGGCGCAGCGCGCCCAGGCGGAACGGGCGGGGGAGCAGGCCGAGCGTGAACTCGTCCGGCTCCGCGAGGAGTTGGCGCAGGCGCAGACCGCCGCCCGGGACGAGGCGGCGCGGCTGAGAGGCGAGCTCGACGCGGCGCGCAGGGAGAACGACTCCCTCCACCGCAAGCTGCGCAGCGCGCTCAGCGACGTCAAACGCGGTGAGGCGGCGGCGCGCAGGGCGAAGGCCGAGGCCGAGGAGGCGCGTTCCCACGCGGCGGCGCAGAAGGCCGCCGCGGACAGCGAGACCCGCCGGCTGCGGGCCCGCGTCGCCGAGGCGGAGGCCGCGCTGGAGGCGGGCCGCCGCGCGGTGCGCGAGGGCCGCAGCGTCGAGGACATGCGGGTGCGGCTGCTGCTGGACACGGTGCTCGACGCCGCGCAGGGGCTGCGCCGCGAGCTGGCGTTGCCGCCGGCCACGCACTCTCCCGCGGACCTGGTGGACGCCGTCGAGCCCGGCCGGATCTCCCCGAAGGACATCGCCCACCGGGCGCTCTCGGAGGAGGACCCGGCGCTGCTCGACCAGTTGCTCGCGCTGCCGCGGGTGCATCTGCTGGTGGACGGCTACAACGTCACCAAGACCGGCTATCCGTCCCTGCCGCTGGAGAAGCAGCGGCTGCGGCTGTTGGGCGGTTTGTCCATGTTGGCCGCCCAGTCGGGGGCGGAGGTGACGTGTGTCTTCGACGGTGCCGAGCTGGCCGCGCCGGTGCTGCTCGCGCCGCCGCGCGGTGTGCGGGTGCTGTTCAGCAAACCGGGGCAGACCGCCGACGAGTTGATCCGCCGGCTGGTGCGCGCCGAACCGGAGGGGCGTCCCGTGGTGGTCGTCTCCACCGATCGCGAGGTCGCCGACGGCGTCGCGGCGGCCGGTGCCCGACCTGTCCCATCCGTCCTGCTTCTGAAGCGACTTGGCCGCACCTGAGCGACCGGCGCGCGAGGCCGGTGGAAGCGTCCGGAAGTGTCCCTTGTCACCTCGCGGGGCGACCGACGCCTACGGAACGTCAGTTGGCGGTCGCGGCGAGTGCGGCAATGGTAAAGGATCGCGCCGGACCGTGAGATTTTCCCGACGAAGATTTGAAGCCGTCCCACGGGCCTCGCTAGTCTCAGGGCCCGAACCTTCGCACGGTTGATCGCCCACCCGGGGTGACGGCGAAGGTACCGCCGAATCCGCGGCGTTCGCGCGGAGCCGGAAGCGGCACCCCTCGCGGGGCGCGCTGCCGGCAGGCGGCTGAGGAAGAAGGAGCTCGCCCCAGTGGCGTCCCACCGTCGTCCCAAGCAGCCGAGCCGTACGCGCGTCACCGTACTCACCGCCACCGCGGCCGCGGCGGTCGCCGTCACGGCGCACACCGCACAGGCCGACCCGAACCCGTCCAAGTCGGACGTCAAGGCGAAGGTCGACAAGCTGTACGAAGAGGCGTCCGCGGCGACGGAGAAGTACAACGGCGCCAAGGAGAAGCACGACAAGCTGCAGAAGCAGATATCCCGGCTGCAGGACTCCGTCGCCCGCAGTCAGGGCGAGCTGAACAAGCTGCGCAACGGCCTCGGCGCGATGGCCACCGCCCAGTACCGCACCGGCTCCATCGACCCGTCGATGCAGCTGCTGCTCTCCGCCGACCCCGACTCCTACCTGGCCAAGGCCGCCACGCTGGACCAGCTCAGCGGCAAGCAGGCCGGCGCGCTCAAGCAGATCCAGGACAAGCAGCGTTCCCTGCAGCAGCAGCGCACCGAGGCCAAGGACAAGCTCGCCCAGCTCGACGGCACCCGCCAGGAGCTGAACAAGAAGAAGCAGAGCATCCAGGGCAAGCTCGCCGAGGCGCAGACGCTGCTCAACCGCCTCACCGCCGCCGAACGGGCCGAGATCGCCCGGCAGGAGGCCGCGGAGGCCGAGCGCGCCAGCCGCTCCGCCGGCGACCGCGCCGACCTCGGCTCCCCCGGCAACACCGCCCCGCCCGCCCAGGGCCGCGCCTCGTCGGCGTACGGCGCCGCGCAGAGCAAGGTCGGCAGCCCGTACGTGTGGGGCGCCGCCGGCCCCAACTCCTTCGACTGCTCGGGCCTCACCTCCTGGGCGTTCCAGCAGGCCGGCGTCTCCATCCCGCGCACCTCGCAGGCGCAGGCGAACATCGGCACCCGCGTCTCGCGGGCCCAACTGGTCCCCGGTGACCTGGTCTTCTTCTACGGCGACCTGCACCACGTCGGCTT
This sequence comes from Streptomyces durbertensis, assembly GCF_014156695.1. GTDB lineage: Bacteria > Actinomycetota > Actinomycetes > Streptomycetales > Streptomycetaceae > Streptomyces > Streptomyces durbertensis. The sequence goes on from NZ_WMLF01000164.1 coordinate 3,071, forward strand.
CTACGCCGGCAACGGCCAGATCCTGCACTCGCCGAAGCCGGGCGCCAACGTCCGCTACGAGTCGATCAACAACATGCCGTTCCAGTTCGGCGTCCGCGTCTGAGCTGACCTGAGCTGAACGGACCTGCCGCGGCCGGGGACAACCCGGCACGACCCGAACCTCCTCCTTCCGGGTGATTCGGTGACAGGACAAAAGTCCGCGCCCCGCTGCTGACCTGCGTCAGCGGCGGGGCGCGGTCATCCGACGGGCCGTCGGTCCTTGGCCGGTTCCCCGCCGCGCGGCTACTGTCTGGCCCGCGTCGCTCCCATCCGGGGAGCGTCGGCGGAAGGAGTACGGGCCCTCGTGGTGTCACACCGGTCCCCTCGACACAGCCAACCGCTTCCCGCCAGGGGCGCCCGGCTGACGGTGCTGTCCGCCGCGGCCGCCGCCGCGGCGGCGCTGGGCACCGTGCCCGCCGGCGCCGAGCCCGGCGAGGGCCCGGCCAGCGGCGGCGAGGCGTCCGCGCGGGTCGACCGGCTCTACGAGGAGGCGGAGCGGGCCACCGAGAAGTACAACGCCGCCGCCGAACGTGTCGACACCCTGCGGAAACACGTCGAACGCGCCCAGGACCGCGCCGCGCGCGGCCAGGCCGAGGTCAACCGGATGCGGGACTCGCTCGCCTCCGTCGCCGGCGCCCAGTACCGCCACGCCGGCCTCGACCCGATGCTGGCCCTGCTGCTGTCCACCGAGCCCGACTCCTACCTGGCCAAGGCCGCCGTGCTCGACCTCGCCGGCTCCCGCGCCACCGGTCGGCTGCACGAACTCCAGCGCGCGCAGCGCGCCCTGCGCCAGCACCGCACCGAGACCGCCGGCAAGCTCCGGGAGCTGGAGAAGCAGCGCGGCGAACTCGCCCGCCACAAGCGGACCGTGCAGAGCAGGCTCAGCGCCGCGAGACAGCTGCTCAACCGCCTCACCCCGCAGGAACGCGCCGAACGCGACCGCGCCTCCCGCGGCGGCGAGCGCCCGGGGCAGGACGGTCGGACGGCCGCGCCCGCGAGCCTGCCGGCCGCCGCGTCCGGCCGGGCGGGCGGCGCCCTGTCCGCCGCCCAGCGCGCCCTCGGCAGCCCGTACGCGTGGGGCCAGGCCGGACCGTCCGCCTTCGACTGCGCGGGACTCACCCAGTGGGCGTACCGGCAGGCCGGCGTCTCCATCCCGCGCACCTCCCAGGGCCAGGCGCACGCCGGACGCCGCGTACCGCTCTCCCAGGCGCAGCCCGGCGACCTGGTGATCTACCGCGCCGACGCCAGCCATGTGGCCATGTACGCCGGCAACGGCCAGGTCATCCACGCCCCCTACCCGGGCGCCAGGGTGCGCTACGACCCGGTCAACATGATGCCGGTCAGCGCGGTGACCCGGCCGTGAGCGGCGGGCGGGCCGCGCCGTGCGGGCCCCGTCGACCGCGCTGACGCCCGGGCGACGGGGCCCGGCACTCCGGCCGGACCCCGCGCCCGGCACGCGCCCGCGACACGGTGCCGGGGCTGACCCCGGTACCGGTCCCGGGGTCGATACCGCCCCCGGGAGCCGGCCCCACCCGGACCCCGAACCGGGCCGCGGCCGCGGTTCCGGCCGGGACGGCGGGCCCGCACGGCGGGTCCTGCTGCGTGGCGCCGGCGCCGCGCTCGCCGCCGGCGTCCCGCTGGTCGGCTGCGTCCCGCTGGTCGCGCGCGGACCGCTCGGCGTGCTGGAGGGCGCCGCCGGAGCGCTGCTCGACCGGCAGGCCGAGGCGGTCCTGGCCGGCGACCGCGCCGGCTACCTCACCACCGTCGACACCGGCGACCCGGCGGAGGCGGCCCACCACCGCCGCGTGATCGCCAACCTCGGCCGGCTCCCGCTGGCGGAGTGGGCCCACCGCGTCCTGCGGGTGCGGCGGACCGGTGCCCGGCGGGCCGAGGTGGTCGCGGAACTCCGGCACCGGCTGCGCGACTACGACCACGGCCCGCGCACCTCGCTCGAACGGCTGGAGATGACGTGGCACGGCGGCCGCTGGCGGTTCGCCGTCAAGGCTCCGGGCACCCCGAGGCAGTTGTGGGAGCAGGGCGAGATGGGTGTCACCCGGGGCCGGCACAGCCTCGTCCTCACCGTCGGCCGCCCGGCCGGTGAACGAGCCGCCCTGGCCCGGGAAGCCGACCGGGCCGTGCCCCGGGTGACCGCCGCCTGGCCCGGCTTGTGGGCCCGGCGGGTTGTCGTGCTCGCCCCGGCCAGCCTGCCGAACGCCGCCGAACTGCTCGACGGCTCCCCGGCCAGGTACCTGGGCATCGCCGCCGTCACCTCCAGCGAACCCCGCTCCGCCGCCCCCGCCGACCGCGTGGTGATCAACCCCGAGGCGTACGGCACGCTCGACGCCGCCGGGCGGCAGACCGTGATGACCCACGAGACCGCGCATGTCGGCACCCGCGCGGCGACCACCGCACACACCCCGACCTGGCTCTCCGAAGGGCTCGCCGACTGGATCGCTCAACGAGGGCGCCACCCGGACCTCCGGCTCGCCGCGCCCGGACTGCGCGCCGCCGCCCTCGCCGGGCGGCTCCCCGAACGACTGCCCGGCGACGCGGACTTCGCCTTCGACGGCGCGCCGGCCGCGCTCGCACGCGCCTACGAGGCGGGGTGGCTGGCCTGCCTGTGGACGGCCGAGCGGTGGGGCGAGACGCGCCTCGCCCGCTTCTACCGCGCCGCCGGCCGGCCGGGGCCGGGCGCGCTGGACCGCGCGGCCCGGGAGGTGCTGGGCGTCGACGAGCGGGAGTTCACCGCGTGTTGGCGTCGCTGGACCGCCCGGAGACTGGCCGGCTGAGCGGCCCGGCGGGCCGGGGCACCGCCGCCGGAGCGACCACTGTGGAACGCCACAGCGCCACACAGCTGACCACCGCGGCCGCCACCAGCAGACCGTTGCGGACGGCGATCAGCGCCACACCCAGCGGCCGGCTCTCCACCACCATGGAGAAGAACAGCGGGAACTCCAGCACCGTCACCGCCGTGGCCGCCACCACCAGCCACACCGCCGGAAGCTGCCCCGCGGACCGCAGCGCCGCGCACACCGCCGCCAGCCCCACCAGCCACAGCATGTACTGCGGACTGATCACCCGGCTCGTGACGGTGAACAGCAGCACCGCCGCGAACGCCGCGTCCGCGTACGTCGCCGGCGTCCAGACCCGGGCCCGCAGCCGCCACCACAGCAGCCAGCCGAACGCCGCCGCCGTCAGCAGCAGCGAGGCGGTGGCGACCACCCCCACGTACGGGCCGAGGAACTCGATCGAGCCGTAGTTCATCCGCGCCTCGCCGTCCCAGCCGAACCAGCGCGCCACGTGGAACACCAGCGCGCCCAGCGACTCCACCTCCACCCCGCGCTCCCGCTGGTGCGTCAGGAAGCCGAGGGAGCCCGGCGCGAACAGGGCAAAACCGGCCCCCAGTCCGGCCGCCGTCAGCGCGGCGGCACCCCAGGCGAGCCGCGTCGCACGCCCCCGCGCGGTGCCGACGAGCAGCAGCGCCGGCCACACCTTCACCCACGCGCCCACCGCGGCCAGCGCCCCGCCCACCCGGGGCCGCCGGGCCATCAGCAGCAGCGCCGCCACCGCGACCGCCGTCACCATCACGTCGTACCGGGCGTAGGAGGTCGGGCCCAGCAGCGGAAGCCCCACCACCCACACCCACGCCCCGGCCGGACCGTGCCCGTACCGCCGGCGGCCGAACAGCAGCATCAACAGCACCGCCGCGTCGCACACCGCGGCGAGCACGTAGAACGCCTCCGGGTAGCCGAGGAACGGCAGCAGGCCGGGGGAGAGGATCGCCAGCGCGGCCGCCGGCGGATACTGCCAGGTCACGTCGTCGGCCGGGTACGCCCCGCCGCTCAGCACCTCGTACCAGCCCCGGTAGATCACCTCCACGTCCGTATTCACATACGGCTCGGGGAACGCCAGCACCTGGAGAAGACACAGCAGCAGGAGCAGCCGGGTGGCCGCCCAGACGGCGAGCAGACGCATACCCCGACCGTAGTTGTCCAGACCCGCGACCCGGTACTGTCAACGCCGATGGACAAGACCCTGATCGTCACCAACGACTTCCCGCCCCGCCCCGGCGGCATCCAGGCGTTCCTGCACAGCATGGCGCTGCGGCTCGACCCGGCGAAGGTCGTCGTCTACGCCTCGACCTGGAAGCGCAGCGCGGAGGGCGTGGCGGCCACCGCCCGCTTCGACGCGGAACAGCCCTTCACCGTCGTCCGCGACCGGACGACGATGCTGCTGCCCACCCCCCGGGTCACCCGCCGCGCGGTGGAACTGCTGCGCGAACACGGCTGCCGCTCGGTGTGGTTCGGGGCGGCGGCCCCGCTCGGCCTGATGGCGCCCGCGCTGCGCCGCGCCGGCGCCCGCCGGCTGGTGGCGACCACCCACGGCCACGAGGCCGGCTGGGCCCAACTGCCCGCCTCCCGCCAACTGCTGCGCCGGATCGGCGAGTCCACCGACACCCTCACCTACCTGGGCGAGTACACCCGGTCCCGGATCGCCGGCGCGCTCACCGACGAGGCGGCGGCCCGGATGACGCAGCTGCCGCCCGGCGTCGACGAGAAGACGTTCCACCCCGGCTCCGGCGGCGACGCGGTCCGTGAACGACTCGGTCTGAGCGACCGCCCGGTGGTCGTGTGCGTCTCCCGGCTTGTGCCGCGCAAGGGGCAGGACACCCTGATCGAGGCCATGCCGCGGATCCTGGCCGAGGTGCCCGACGCCGTCCTGCTGGTCGTCGGCGGCGGGCCCTACGAGCGCGACCTGCGGGCACTGGCCGAACGCACGGGCGTGGCCGGATCCGTGCGGTTCACCGGCTCGGTGCCCTGGGAGGAGCTGCCCGCCCACTACGGCGCCGGGGACGTCTTCGCGATGCCCTGCCGCACCCGCCGGCGCGGCCTGGACGTGGAGGGCCTGGGCATCGTCTACCTGGAGGCGTCCGCCACCGGGCTGCCCGTCGTCGCCGGGGACTCCGGCGGCGCCCCCGACGCGGTGCTCGACGGCGAGACCGGCTGGGTCGTGCGCGGCGGCGACCCGGCGGAGGCGGCGGCCCGGATCACCACCCTGCTGAAGGACCCGGAGCTGCGCGCCCGGATGGGCGCCAGGGGCCGGGAGTGGGTGGAGGAGCGCTGGCGCTGGGACCTGCTCGCCGAACGGCTGCGCGCCCTGCTCTGACGCCCCCCGGAAGCACACGCGAGGGCGCCGGCCGCCTCGGGGAGAGGTGACCGGCGCCCCCGCGTTCAGACCGTGTGTTCAGGCCGTGTGCGCGTGCGCGCTCAGGCGTACAGCGCCTCGATCTCCTTGGCGAAGTCCTTGGCGACCACGTTCCGCTTCAGCTTCAGCGACGGCGTGATGTGCCCCGACTCCTCGGTGAACTGCGTCGGCAGGACACGGAACTTGCGGACCGACTCGGCCCGCGAGACGGCCGCGTTGCCGTCGTCGATCGCGCCCTGGACGGCCGCCAGCAGCTCCGGGTCCGCCAGCAGCTCGGCCCGCTCAAGACCGGACTTGCCGTGCTCGGCGGCCCAGCGCGGCAGGAACTCCTCGTCCAGCGTGACCAGCGCCGCCACGAACGGGCGCCCGTCGCCGACCACCATGCACTCCGCGACCAGCGCGTGCGCCCTGATGCGGTCCTCGATCACGGCCGGGGCGACGTTCTTGCCGCCGGCGGTCACCAGGATCTCCTTCTTGCGACCGGTGATCGTGAGGTAGCCGTCCTCGTCGAGGGTGCCGATGTCGCCGGTGTGGAACCAGCCGTCCGTCAGCGCCTCGGCGGTCGCGGCCTCGTTGTTCCAGTAGCCGGTGAACAGGTGCTCGCCGTGCAGCATGACCTCGCCGTCGTCGGCGATGCGGACGACCGAGCCGGGCAGCGGCTGGCCGACCGTGCCGATCTTCTGCCGGTCCCACGGGTTGAACGCGGTCGCCGCGCAGGACTCGGTGAGGCCGTAGCCCTCCAGCACGGTGAAGCCGATGCCGCGGTAGAAGTGGCCCAGCCGCTCGCCGAGCGGGGCGCCGCCGGAGATCGCGTACTCCGCCCGGCCGCCGAGGACCGCGCGCAGCTTGGAGTAGACGAGCTTGTCGAACAGCTTGTGCTTGAGCCGCAGCCCGAGCGAGGGCCTGCCACCCTCGCTCAGCGCCCGGCTGTAGGCGATGGCGGTGTCCGCCGCCTTGTCGAAGATCTTGCCCTTGCCGTCGGCCTGCGCCTTGGCACGCGCCGAGTTGTAGACCTTCTCGAAGACGCGCGGGACGCCGAGGATGATGCCCGGCTTGAACGAGGCCAGCTCGTCCGTGAGGTTCTTGATGTCCGCCACGTGCCCGAGCCGGATCGGCGCCATCACGGCGGCCAGCTGCACCATGCGGCCGAAGACGTGCGCCACCGGCAGGAACAGCAGCACCGAGCCGGCGGCCGGCGGGAACAGCGGCTGCAGCCGCTCGACGACGTTGCCGCACTCGGCGAAGAACGAGCGGTGGGTGAGCACACAGCCCTTGGGGCGCCCGGTGGTGCCCGAGGTGTAGACGATCGTCGCCGGGGAGTCGGCGTTCGCGGCGGTGCTGTGCTCGGCCAGCAGCTCGTCGCTGATCCCCGCCTCGGCGCCGGCGGCGGTGAGCTGGGCGACGGCGCCGTCGTCGATCACCCACACCTCGCGCAGCTCGGGAAGCTGCTCGTCGACGGACTTCACCGACGCGGCGTGGCCGGCGTTCTCCACCAGCGCGGCCACCGCGCCCGAGTCGCTGACGATCCAGGCGATCTGCTCGGGCGAGCTGGTCTCGTAGATCGGCACGGTGACGCCGCCCGCGGTCCAGATGGCGAAGTCCAGCAGCGTCCACTCGTAGCGCGTCCGCGACATCAGCGCCACCCGGTCGCCCGGCTTCACCCCGGCCGCGATCAGGCCCCGGGCGACGCCCTCCACCTCGGCCAGGAACTCCTTCGAGGTGAGGTCCTGCCAGCGCGAGGGGTCCTTCGGGTCCTTGCGGGCGATCACCCCGGCGTCCGGGTGCTGGGCGGCGTTGCGGCGGATCAGATCCGTCAGATTCCCGTCGGCGGGTACCTCGTAGAGTGCCGGAAGGCTGAACTCGCGCAAGACTGCTGCTCCTCATCGCTGCCGGAACAGGGACCGTCGCGTCGGCGGCCTCCGTTGGCTCGCATCAAGACCGTGGGCCTTGAGGTTGGACGGGCCGGACGTTACCGATCGGTACGAGATCCGGGTAGGGGTCGGGCCGAGATGTTTTCTGTGTCACACGACGGAAACGCAACCGCCACGGTCGACCAAAACCCTAGTCGACGCCGCTGTCCAGCCGGAAACACGGCAAGCACCCGCCGCACACCCCGTTCCGGTCCGCGGGCCCGCCGGGAACCCCCCGGGCGGCCCTCCCGCAGGTCCTAGGGTGGGCCCATGCAGTCTCAGCGACGCGGGAAGCGGACCCGGATCCACCTGGTGAGCGACGTGCACGGCAACAGCGAGGCGCTCGCCCGCGCGGGCGACGGCGCCGACGCCCTGATCTGCCTGGGCGACCTGCTGCTCTTCGTCGACTACCGGGACCACTCGCGGGGCATCTTCCCCGACCTGTTCGGCGCCGAGGCCGCGACCCGGATGATCGGCCTCAAGACCGCCAGGCGCTTCGACGAGGCCCGCGAGTACGTCAGCGGGCTGTGGGCCACCGTCGACAAGGAGGCGGCCGTGGAGGCCGCCGTGCGCCGCCAGTACGAGCGGCTCTTCGCCGCCTTCCCCACCCCCGCCTACGCCACCTACGGCAACGTCGACCTCCCCCGCCTGTGGGCCGACTACGAACGTCCCGGCCTG
>NZ_WMLF01000165.1 GCF_014156695.1 Streptomyces durbertensis
CCTACGGGCTGCGCCCGTAGCAGCGAGCCGGGTCGCTGCGCTCCCCGGCCGCTCCCGCTCCGCGTGAGCGGAGGCGGCTCGCTCCGCTCACCGCCAAGCGGCACGCGCTCCGCGCTCACCGCCAAGGGCAGGGCAGCCGGCCCGCGTTGCGGGCCGGGGCCGGCCTCCGGCCGACCCGTGGCCTCCGCTGCGCTCCAGCCACACGGGGCGCGCGCCCCACTCCCCCACCCTCCAGGTGTAGCACGCTCCGCGCGGCCCACCCACGGGCCTGCGGCCCGAGCAGCAGCAAGAGGAAGGGGAGGTGACAGGTAGTCGGGCAGGTGACGGGGGGCTCGGGGCCGACCACCCGAAGGAGAGGCCGAATTGAGGGGGCGTCAAGGTCCTGGATTGGCTGGCGATAAGGCAAGAATAACGGCTTTCAGTCACGTTCGGGGGAATCTCAGCATTCTTTGTGCTTCATTTCTGAGAGCGAGATAGACTCTGGACTCAGAGCACACCACCCCCGGACCGCTCCGGAGGGTTATTGAGATCCACCCGGCCGCCTTGCCGATGCTCCGGCGGGGCGGATCAACCAGCCGATCGCGTCAATCCCACCGTAGCCCTTGTGGCCCATCTACGTGCAGGTTTCCCGTTCCCCGCCGCTCGAATCGACCGGACGGCACCACAGGAGAAGGCAGGCGATATGTCGAGCACAGACCGCGCTGATCAGCGCGAGGCAGCCCAGCGAGAAGCCATTGACGCGGTCGTGCGCGCCCTCGAATTGCCTGCAAGATCACTTGTGCCCGAGCGAGGGCTTCGAACGCAGGTGATCATGGCGACCGGGTCCGGGAAGACCCGGGTGGCGGTCCGCAGCGCGGAGGAGCTCCACGCGGGCCGTGTGCTGGTGCTCGTGCCCTCGCTGGACCTGCTCGCCCAGACCGAGGCCGCGTGGCGCGAGGGAGGCCGCCGGGGACCGATGATCGGGGTCTCCTCGCTGCGCGGTGAGGAGGTGTCCTTCCCCAACACCACGGACGTGGACGAGCTGGTGGAGTGGACGCGCGGCTTGGACAAGGTGACCGTGTACGCCACGTACGCCAGCCTCGGGCTGGGCACGCTGGAGCGGGCGCACGCCGGGGGCCTCGCGGCCTGGGACCTGATCGTCGTGGACGAGGCCCACCGCGTTTCGGGACGGATCGGGAAGCCGTGGGCGGTCGTCCACGACAACCAGAAGATCCCGTCCCTGCGCCGCCTCTACATGACGGCCACGCCCCGGCTGTGGCAGCTCGGGGACGAGGACGAGGCCGGCGCCCCCGGCGAGCTGGTCGCGAGCATGGAGGACGACCCCGAGGGCCCCTTCGGCAGCCGCTGCTTCACCCTGACGCTCTCTGAGGCCATCGACCGGGGAATCTGTGCCCCCTACCAGGTCGTCTGCGTGGACGTCACAGACACCGCCCTCCAGGCCGCGCAGCTCCTGGGCGCGGAAGGCCGCTCGGCAGAGGTCCGCGGGGCCCGGCTCGCCGCCCTACAGACCGCCCTAGTGAAGGCGTCCGCGGAAGAGGGCTTCCGCAGGACGCTCGTGTTCCACCACCAGGTCCGCGAGGCCGAGGCGTTCGCGGCCGGCCTCCCGGACGTCGCCGCGCAGCTGCACGCCAGCGACCCCGAGCTGTACCCGAAGACGCTCTGGGCGGACTGGCTGTGCGGCGACCACAAGCCGCTCCACCGCCGCCGGCTCCTCGGGGAGTTCGCGGCCGGGATCGCCACCGACGGCACCGTGGTGGAGAAGTGCTTCCTCTGCTCGGTGAAGGTCCTGGGCGAGGGCGTCGACACCAAGAACTGCGACTCCGTCTACTGGGCCGACGTACGCGGCTCCATGCCCGACCTCGTCCAGGCCGTCGGCCGGGCGCTGCGGATGCAGCCCGGCGAGGGCAAGATGGCCAGCCTGGTCGTGCCGGTCCTGCTCGGGCCGGGCGAGACGGCGGACAACATGCTGACCTCCCGGGCGTTCGGCGGCCTCGCCAAGCTCTTGGAGGCGCTGCGGGCCCACGACGCCAGGATCGTGGAGACCCTCGCGGAGCAGCAGGCACCGAGCCGCTACAAGCCCGTCAGCAAGGACGCCAGCGGCACGAGCACCGGCGGGAGCGGTGAGGGCTCCGGAGGCGTCAGTGCCCCCGCCAAGGCCCTGCTGAAGTTCTCCACGCCCCGCGACCCGGCCGCCCTCGCCGCGTTCATCAACCTGCGCGTCCTCAACCCCGAGCACGAGCACTGGCGGCGCGGAGTGGAGGCCGCCGTCATCTACGCCCGCGAGCACGGCGACCTCCGGGTGCCGTTCACGTTCCGCGTGCCCGCCGTCGACGACCAGGAGGTGGAGGGCGAGGGGTGGCCGGCCTCGCTCGCCGGGTTCCCGCTGGGGCAGTGGACCGCCGACGCGCGCCGGTTCTACGCCCGCGGTGACATGGACGAGGATCGCGTCGCGCAGCTGGAGAAGCTCGGCATGATCTGGTCGCACTACGACGTCGCGTGGGAGGAGGGCCTCGCGGCAGCGCGCGGGTGGGCGGCCGAACACGGCCACCTCCTGGCCCCGCTGGACGCCACCTTCCAGGGGTACCGGGTGGGCATCTTTCTGAAGAACGCGCGGGCCGCCGCTCGCAAGGCGCAGGAGATCGAGCAGCGCCGTGCCGAGGGCCTGCCGGTGGAGTCGTCGGCCGGGGCGCTGTCGGACGAGCGGCGCGAGCAGCTGGAGGAGATCGACGCCTCCTGGTGCCCGAGCTGGCCGGTGACGTGGCAGCGGTGCTTCCACCTGGTCCGGATGCACCTGGACGCGGGCGAGGCACTGCCCGCTACGGCGGGCGACGTCCTGCGCCAGGGCGAGGATCTCGGCCGGTGGGTGCAGTCGGTCCGGCGCGGCTGGGACCAGCTCACGACCGTGCAGCAGTGGATGTGCGAGCAGGTCCTCGGCATCGAGCCCGCGAGCGAGGACGAGAAGCCGAAGCCGCGCCGTACACAGGCCGACAAGTGGGCAATGAACTACCAGGCCGCCAAGCAGTACTACGAGCGCGAGGGCCACCTCCAGGTCCCCCGGAAGTGGGTTGAACGGATCGTCGGCGAGGACCAGGAGGAACGGGAACACAAGCTGGGCGCCTGGATCAGCAACCAGCGCTCCCGGGCGGCGACCCTGACGCCGGAGCGGATGGAACTGCTGTCCGCCATCGGCATGCGCTGGTCCTGATGGGCGTCGCCGTCACCGCGGCCGCCGCGCTCGCGGCCGGCTATCTGCTCAGGCGGCTGCGCCCGTGGCAGCGGCTGGGCGACCGGGCGGCCGATCAAGTGGGCTTCACCGGGACGTGTGCCCGGGGCGGCGCCGGCCGCCAGGCCGTCGTCGTCCTGGCCCACGCCGTCACCGCGCCGCGCACCAACTGGCGCATCATGCGCGCCCCGGCCACCGACACCCCCGTGCCGGTGCCCGTACACGATCCGAACTGGGTCGCCAACCGCGCCCGGAGAGAGCACGAGTAGACGGAAGGTCACCGACTCCTCTTAGTCAGCTTCTTCCTCGATCCAATCGGCTGGTACGAGCGCTTGATTGGTGTCGTAGCGCCATCGCTGAGTCACGTACGGTCCGAAGTCGGGGTGATCAAGGTCGGCGTGTTCCATGACGATGACTTGGAACTGCCCTTCTAGCAGGCGCAGCGTCTGATGGATCGCCTGGAAGATGTTCAACAGTTTGTGGCGGTCGTTGGCGCCCAGGATGGCTTCGCCTGTGTGATCGGGCGGGAAGAAGACCTGCGACGGCTGGTCGAGCACCAGGAGATGAGGCACTGGGGCGCGGTGCTCGGTGTACCACTCGTGCAGGCTGAGCATGGCGGCTACGTGGTAGCCAAGGTGGTTCTCGCCGCTGCCCATCTCAGGTAGAGGTAGAGGGCCGTCTGCTTTGTCGGCGATAACAGTGAGGCGGTTGACGTCGAGGCGGATGGGGTTTTCCGAGTGCTCAAGGCTGAGTGCGGCGGCCTTACTGGTGATCTTTTGGCTGATCAGCGAGAGGTAGCTGGCGAGGCGCTCGCCCTGCGTGTCGTCGCTGAGCAGCTCTTCAAGGTCGGCAATCTGCTGGCGGAGCTCTTCCCGCCGATCTTCCACTTGGGGGGTTACCGCGCGGTGAGCGGTGGTGTCCAGGTAGAGGCTGATGCGTCCCTGGACCATGGCGGCGCGGCGCGCATCGTCGGGTTCTTGTTGCAGGGCGCGCAAGCCCGCAGTGACTTCGTTGATCTCTTCTTGATTTCGGGCGAGTGCGGAGCGCAGTTCTTGCAGGCGCTCTTCTTCCTGGCTGATCAGGCGTTGGATCGCCGGGGTGTCACTGCCGATTACTTGGAGATCACCGTTCAGATGGGCGAGATCGCGGGTCAGGGCGGTGACGGTGTCGTTGGCGGAGGCAAGGGTGCTCTGGCATACCGGGCAGTGCGTGGCCCTGGAGGTTTCGGGGTCTCGGCGGAGCAGGCCGAGGGAGACCAGGCGGGCGCGTTGTTCGGTGGCTTGGGCGGTGAAGTCGGTGTTCTCGGCAAGTTGGCGCTTGAGATCGGCGATCTTTACACGAGTCTGTCCATGAAGGGCGCGTAGCTCGTTGCGCCGCGTGGTGAGGGCGCTGAGGGGGTCCTCGGCGCTGTCCTGCTCGGGCGACGGCTCGGTGTGGCTCAAGGCTTGGCGAAGGAGGCCCAGTACTTCGTCGGCTGACGGCTCTGGGTTGGTCAGGGGTGCCAGCAGGTGTGCTTCGACGGCCTCGGTGAGCAGGGCTCGGGCTTGGCCGGTGGCGGGGTCGAGATTCTGAGAGGGGGCGAGCGCGGCTTCGAGGTCAGCGAGGTCGCGGCGCAGGAGACGTAGGCGGTTGCGACGCAGCGCTTGTTCGGGGTCGACGGCGCCCAGGAAGTAGGGGATGACTCCGCGGATTGTGTTGGGTCGCCATTCCTCGCCCTGGGAGTGGAAGAGCAGGTCGGGGTTGGCGACCTCGTTCTGGGCCTGGAGGCAGAAGAACAGGGCGTGGCGGATGGATGGGGCAATGGTCTGGGCTCGGCCGACAGCCGGTACGCGGACAGTGCGGTCGATGCCGCAGAAGTCGCTGAGCATGTCCTTCGCCGCATCCAGCGGGGTTGCGAACATGAGCTCTTGCAGTGGCGGGGGCGGGGTGCCAGGGGCTTGCGGGAGGATGCACAGGACGGTGCTGACGGCGGATTTGCCTTCGGGTGCGCGTCGGGCGATGAAGAGCTGCTGTTCGGGCTTGACCAGGGTGAGCGCGTAGGCGCTGACGTAGTCGCGGACCTTGCCGGCCTTGACCGGGTAGCCGGAGCTGCCCAGGCAGTAGTCGATGATGGTCAGCAGGGCGCTTTTGCCTCGTCGAGAGTCGCCGGTGACGATGTTGAGGGTGCCGGGCTCGAAGGGCACTGTGCGCACCTGGCCGGCCCGTTTGCCGTAGATGGTGACCGCACGGATCTGAAAGGTCACGGCTGGACTCCAAGGAGGGTCAGAACGGTACTGAGGCTTCCGGTGCTGGGGAGCCAGCGGCCGAGCTGGAAAGCAGCCTTCTGGATGGCGACGCTCTGTTCCGTGTCGCCTTTGATCGTCTTGGCGAGTGCGCGGGGGAACGGGTCCAAGCCGCCGCTGTGGCAGTGCAGGATGCGGCTCTGCAACGCGAACAGCAGGCCGGGCCGCACGACGCCAGCCAATGAGGCCGCGTTGCGTGTCATAGCAACTCGCACGGCGTCGTTCTCATCCAACCACCCCATCAGGCCGGTTCCTGTGGTGGCCGGCAGGACGGCCCGGATAGCTGGTTGCAAGGCCATGACGGTGGCTGTCACGGCCACCGGCAGCGGGCACGGGGCGGCGTACTCCTTGTCGTAACCCTGAACGGCCCGGGCGCACAGCACTGCGGTGAACGCCGGGTTGTACAGGGCTCGCTCCTCGCGGCTTAGGTCGACTGCCGTCATCAGCGTGCTCCGGCCGGCTCAAGGAGGGCCAGCAGCCGGGCGGTGAAGTCCGGGTGCCAGCCGACCCGCAGTTCGTCGGCGAGCATGTGATACGACCCCTTGGGGATGAACACCTCTTCAAGGCCAGTGCGGATCTGGGCGCGGGCTTCGCGATCCACCCAGCGGTAGATCAGCTTGGCCTCACGTTTCATCTCTTCCTCGGTTGCCTCGTCACCGAGGTCTTCGCGCATGTCCGCAAAACGCGCCTGCCACTCCTCCACCAGCCTGCGCTCATATCTGCCGAGCTCTCCCACCCGCAGGAGCTTCTCCTCCGACCAGCGTGACCGCTGGTTGAAGGCGCGCACGTAGTCCCGCACGGCCAGACGGATTCGTTCGGAGCCGATGCCGATCAGGTCCAGCTGTCGGACGAACATCTTGTCGGCCGACTCGGCAGGCTCAGGGTCCAGGTCGGCGATATCGGGGTCGATGGGCAGGCTGTTGGGGCCGAACTGGTGGCGTAGATCGCTGAAGACCTGGTCGAACTCCTCGCCGGTGATGGGGGCACCGCCTGGCGAGCGCATCTGCTCGATCACCCGATCGTAGAACCAGCCCTCCAGGCGCGTGAGGAAGGGCTTGGCGAGGTCATGCCCCACGACGAGGGCCGCGTGACCGAGCATGGTCTCGCGGACCTCGTCGATCCGGGGAGCGCCACCGATGACGTCAATCCGGGCCAGCAGGGCGCTCTGCCCCATAGCCCCGTCCGCTTCCAGGCCGTCGAAGGCCGCGAATGCCTTCTGTAGCTTGTCGCTCGAGGACGCTTCACGAGCCGCCCGCAGCAAGGTGAGCGCCTTTTCTTCGTCACGGTGCTCGCTCGCCTTGGGCTGCAGGTGATAGCCGGCGCTGCCGCGCGGCAGTTCGGCCGTCGTCATCAAGAACAGGTTCGTTTCAGCGAGGTCGATCCGCCCGCCCGTAGCCGCTTCACACCAGATCCGCAGTGTCTTCCACAGATCAGGTGCCGAGTCAGTTAGCCGCGTACCTTCTGCTCGCTGCTTGAGCTGAAGCAGCTCTGTCAGCGACCCGGCATGCTTTTCGATGTCATCGGCCGCCTCGACGGCGACGCTCCATTCCAGTCCGCCTACCCACTGCTCGATGCAGAGCTGCAGCGCCTTGGCGAACTGGTAGAGGTAGCCGAGGGCTGAAGCAGACGCCTCGAACTGATCATCCTTGGCCGCCATAGCCCTCCGCCCCTCCTGCCGAACTGGGAGCGATCTTCGCATGCATATCACCCTCGGCACATAGGCGGTCTCAGAATCGTGACACCGGATCGGTCCCCAAACGCCCGAGCTGGCCTTCGACATCGCGAGCCCGGTCGTTTCAGGTACGGAAGCAGGACAGCCAGCCGCCGTCCTTCTGCTCGGGTACGGCCTGGTCCTGTTGTTGGTGCCCATGCTCGATGTGCACGGTTTGGCGTTCGGCGGTGATGGCGCGCTGCTTGCAGCCGTCGCACAGGTGCGGGTGGGAGTCCTTCGGGGCTCCCCAGTCCGTCGGCTGTACCGCCTCCCAGCGGGCGTCGGTGAACCGCGCCCCGCAGCCGGTGCAGACGGGACGGCGGGCCTCGCGCTCGGCCGCCTGCTTCGCCGCCTGCTCCTGGGCTGCCTGCCGCAGCTCCGCCTGGTACGCCGTTGCGCGGGCCTTGGCCTCCTCTGCCTCACGGGCGTCGGCTGACTCAAGGCGCGGGTTGCCGATCGCCTCCAGCAGGGTCTGCGGATGTTCGCGGCCGAAGCGGGCGAACACCGGGCCGGCCGGGCCGTGCTCACGCAGCTGGTTCAGGCCGGCCGTGATGATCGGGATCTTCCGGTCGTAGAGGTGGTGGCCGCCTCGCTGCCGCTCCCCCTGCCACAGGTGACGGGTCAGCTCCATCAGGCGCGGGACGGTGCGGTCGGGGTTGCGCTCACCGAGCCGGTTGAACACCAGCAGCACGGGCGGGTGCGGCGTATCGCCGTACCGGCCCTCGGGGACCGTCCAGCGCGTGCGCCATATCGGGCGCTCCTTGCCGTCGGTGTCCTTTACCTTCCGGCGGAAGAAGCGGGCGTACTTCTCCAGTTTGTCGGCGAGCTCTTCGGCGGTCTCGTGGCAGTTGTCGACCTCGATGAACAGCAGCGGCACTCCGTCCTGCGGGGCGGTGAGCACGAGGTCGGCCTGGGCGCCGCCCTTGCCGGGCGCGTTCCAGGTGCCGGTCGCCGGGAGCGGGACCTCGGTCCAGAACGAGGCGATCGTGCCGATCCCGTCCGGTCCGTCGACGGCGGCTTGGGCGGCGGCCCGGACGTGGGCCGGGTCTTTGGCGAGCTTGGCCATGTTCGGCTTCGGGCGCAGCATGGCGATCACGGTCTCGTTGACGGCCATTGGGTGGGAGGCTCCGCTGGAGCCCGCGCCGCGTGCGGTGGAGCCCATCTCTGTCATCGGGCGCCGCAGTTCGTAGGAGGCGGCTTCCAGGCCTTTGTGGGTCAGGTTGCGCAGGGCGTCGCCCGTCTCGACGGAGCCGCCGTTCGCGGACAGGCCGTGCTTGCGCATGTCGGAGAGCGCGGCGGTGTGCGAGGCGGTGCGGGCCTGCTTCTGCTTCGACGGGGTCGGCTTGTCGGCGTGCCGGAAGGTCAGGTGCGGAGCGCCGATCCGCTGGATCTGATCCGTTGTCGCGACCTTCAGCGCTCCGAGCACGCGCAGCACGTCGCCGCGGTAGCTGTTCGTCGACCCCGCCGGGTTGTTCTTCCTCTTCCCCGCCATCAGCTCTGCTCCCTCGTTGCTCGCGACCGGCCGCCGGCCGACCGCCGCCGCTGCTGCCGCCGCCGCTGGGCGTGCCCGGCCTGGGAGGGCGTCCGGGCCCCCCGGAACCCGAGGCTCTCCTCCAATACGGACATCAGGAGGAGAGAAGAGGGTTGTGACGGCGCGGTTTTCGCGCCGATCCGCGGCCTGACAAGGGGTTTTCCTCCGGCCTGGGGAGCCAGGCACCAAAGGGGGTTCCCAAGGGGCCTTCGAAGGGGGCGTCCGGGGAGTGCCCTTCGGTTTGCCCAGTCCGGGCCGGCCTTCGGGTCCGGTCGGCCCGCGCGGTGCCGCTGCCCGGCCCTCGTGTGGGTGCTCGTCATCGTCTGCTCTCCTTCGCTAACCCCGGCCGGGGTGGTCGGGGCGGAGGAGCAGCGTGCACGGACCCCCCTTGTCCGCGGTCTAACCGTGGCCAGGTCAAGGAGAAACGCGGCCGTGGTCGGGGCGGTAGCAGAGGTGGACAAGGGGGTGCGGTCGGGTTCGCGGTCGGCCCGACCGTCCTGGACAAGGGGGCCCGGTTTGGCCCTTGCAGACCCGATTCGCCGGTTTCGGCTCGGGGGGAGAAATCTCTGGCCTCTGTCCACAGGCTGGCGGGCCGACCCTGCTGGGACGACGCCGTGAGTCGCACGGCGGTCATCGTGAGGAGAGCTTCATGCCGTACCTGATCCCGACCCGTACTCCGCTGACGCCCGAGCAGGTGGAGCGGGGCTTCGACTACCTCCTGGCGCTGCAGACGGGCGGCGGTACCTACGCCGCTGGTCGGGTGGAGGCGACCCCGGAGCTGGCGTTCGTCCTGCTGCGGCTCGCCGAGGACATCATCTGGCCCGTCACGGCCGTGGACGGAGAGGCCGCCGACCTGTGCGCGGACTCCTTCGTGCTGAACGAGGTCGGGTGCGTGCTGCTGTCCGCGCTTCGGGACTGGGCGCGCGACTCCGCCACCACGGCGGTGCTCGGCATCGCCCGCAGCATCATCCGCTTCGTCGAGAACGTGATCCCCGACCCCGACGACCACGGAGACACCTGCGCCACCCTGGAGTCGATGCGCGACGAGCACCTGGCGCTGGCGCACGCGGTGCACTCCGCACCCGGTGCGCACCGCTGACCGCACCAACCGCACCACCGCACCGGGTGGGAGCGCACCGGTGCGGTGGAGCGCACCATCGGGTGTGCACTGGTGCGGTGGTGCGCCCATCCGGTGCGCACCACCGTCCATCCGGTGCGCTCCACTCGGTGGACGGTGCGCGCGCCGGTCCGGCCGGCGCGCGGGAGTGGGGCGCACCGGGTGGGCGGTGGTGCGGTGGAGTGGGCCCGGGTGGAGACGGTGGAGGCGGTGCGTTTCTCCTTGACCTGAGCCGAGGTCAAGGAGAAACGCACCGGGTGGAGGCGCGGCCCCACTCCCGTCGATGGCGTCCCTTCCACCCGGTGGGCTCCACTCGGTGGAGCGGGTGCGGAGCACGGTGGCGTCCACTCCCACCCGGTGGACTCCACTCGGTGGAGTGGACGCGGGGCGTCGTCGGTGCGCACCACCGCACCGGGTCCGCACCATCGGGTCCACTCAGTGGCCGGCCTCCCGGCCGTGGTGCGGTCCGGGTTGCTGTGGGCGGTGCGCCTGCTGTTCGTCCGGGCGCACCGCGCTGGCGTCGGCCTGTGCGGCGGTGCGGTCCGCGAGGACGCGGTCGGCGCGGGCGCGGGCGTCGTTGACCATCTTGGTGGCCGCTTCCTGGAGGCGGCGCAGTCGGTCTGCGGTGAGATCGAGGGCTTCCACGTCCGTGCGGGATGCCCGCAGGGCCCGCAGCGCCGTCAGGTCCAGCGCATCTCGGCGGCCGGGCTTCTGCTCCTGGTCGTCGTGCTCGGGGTCGGCTGGCTCGGGCGCGAGCAGCTGCTCGGGCATCGCCGCCTGCTGGTGGGCGACGACGTCGCACGCCCCGCCCCGCACGGCAGTGGCGGTGGTGGTGCGCAGCTTCTCGCGGAGCACCGCGCCGGCGAGGACGGCGCGCTCGTACTGGAGCGGGATGCGGGGGATCTCCCACTCCCCCGCGCCCTGGCCCAGGGGCCGGGGCGCAGCCGGCTCGCCGGGATCGGCCGGGGGGTGCCGGTCCGGGCCGGGCGCGTAGGCCGGGGG
>NZ_WMLF01000166.1 GCF_014156695.1 Streptomyces durbertensis
CCCACCACTCGCGCGTGACCCCGCCCCCATGCCACCGCGCCGGCGCGTACGGCCGCGTCGGCGACGACCACACCCGCCCCCTTTCCACCACCACGTCCCGCGCATACGGCGACCGATGCCGAGGCAACGTCACCACCGCCTTCTCCCCACCGGCCGCCACCGCGCCCGCAGCCCCCGAAGGTCGGAAGCCCTCTCCCCTTTCCGCTGCCTGCTCCACTGTCCGGCGCGCTCGCCACCACCCCCGCCGCGTCAACCACCGCACGAGACGTCCGCTCTCCCTCATACCAGCCCACCAGTCCGCCGCCGGGCCGCCGGAAGATCGGCCTGCCGCACCTCCGCCATGGTCGGCGGCCGCAGCTCGGAGACATGGGCGTCCCACCGCTCCCTGGTGGCGACCGACCGCATCGTCACCTCGTGCCCACGGCACCGCACCACCGCCCCGACCCCGTCGTGCCGCCGACTCCACAACGGCACGTCCGGCCCCGACACAAACCACCGTGCGAGCACCCCGCACAGCACCACGTCGGCAAGCTCGACAGCCTCTTCCGGCACCACCGCACCCGGCAGGCCGACCAGCGGCCGCCCGCCGCCACCAGGCACCAACACGACCGTGCCGGTCACCCCCACCAGATCGAACAGGCCCCGCAGCCGGTCGCGGGCTTCCCGGGCCATGAGCCCGGCGTCATCGGGTCGCGTCATCTGGCGCCCTCTCCGTCCTCGATCGTCGTCGCTGTACGTGAGTACATGTGAACCATCGGTATGACACGGCCTGATGGCACGGGCTAGCGTGATACCTGATCGATCGGGTATCACCACGACTACGGAGGTGTGGGCGTGGACGCACGGCATGCGGACGGGTCTCCGCTGAGCCCCGACGCCATGATCGCCCGGCGTCTCAGACAGCACCGCGAAGCGCGGAACCTCAGCCAACGAGCCCTCGCCGACCTCGTCGGCTACCCCCAGAGCTACATCTCCCGCGCCGAGAACCAACTCCAGCGCATCGGTGACGGCCTCGCCGAGGCCCTGGACGAGAAGCTGGGCACGAACGGCGAGTTCGTCGCCCTCCTGGAGATGGCCCGAGCCCTCCTCATCGAACCCGGCGCCCGCAACGTGGTCGCTCGGGAGAGCGAGGCCATCCGTGTCCGCGTCTTCACCAGCAGCGTGATGCCCGGTGTCCTCCAGACCGAGGCCTACGCCCGAGCTCTCCTGCGAGCCGGCCTGCCGCACGACTCAGCCTCCGAGACTGAGGATCGAGTTGCCGCCCGCCTGAAACGCCGCACCAGGCTGTTGGACCGACGCGACCCGCCTCTCTACCGAGCCGTGATCGACCAAGCCGCGCTGCTGCGGCCAGTCGCCGGACCGAAGGTGATGTCCGACCAACTCCGCCTGCTGCTTTCCTTCCAGGACAACGTCCACGTCCGGATTCAGATCCTTCCGCTCACCGCAGGGGAACACGGCATGATGGGCGGTAGCCTGAACCTGCTCGACCTGGAATCGGGCGGCACCCTCGCACTTGTCGAGAGCTTCCGCACAGGCGAGGCGATCGAGGCACCGCGCGAGATCGTCGAGTACGAGGAGCTGTTCGAGGCCGCCAAAGAAGCGTCGCTCTCCGTCGACGATTCCGCGAACCTGTTCACTCGATATCTGCAGGAGTACGACAATGACAGACTCCCCCCGCTCGGGTTGGCGCAAGAGTAGCTACAGCGGAGCCGACAACGGAGCGTGCGTAGAGGTCGGTTACGACAGCGTCGACATGGTCCCGATTCGGGACAGCAAGCGTCTCGACCTGCCTCACATAGTCGTTCCGGCGGACGCGTGGTCGACGTTCGTCAGCCACCTGAAGCGATGACCGACTCGACCCGCGCCGAATGGCGCAGGAGTAGCTACAGCGGCTCGAACAACGGGGCATGCGTGGAGGTCAGTTACGACCGCGCGGACATCGTTCCCATTCGTGACAGCAAGCGTCTCGACCTGCCTCACGTAGTCGTCCCAGCCGAGGCATGGTCGACGTTTGTCCGTCACCTGAAGCGATGACCCGCACCCCGGCCGAGATCCGAGGCGCGTAGCACCCACCGTGCCCACGCGCCTGAGTACACGTACTCATCCCAACTGCGTTACGCACACCTCCCGTTCCTCGAACCGAACAGCCACCATGAGCCCGTGCTGCTCGCCCGCCCGGCGAGCAGCACGGGTTCTCCGTGTCGAATGGGTCGCATTCGCACGATTCCCAGCGGATGTCCGAATGCGGCCGATCTTCGGTGAACGCTCAACTACATCGCAACTCCACCGTTGGACACGCCACTTACCGGCTTCGAGAGTGTCAGTAGCAACCAGTAGCATGAGCACTACAACAAGATGGTCAATAGTGGGGGGAACACGAGCCATGGCGCTCGCACGTGAGCAGAGAGGTGGTTCCGGGGGGAGCCGCGATCTTGAGATCTCCGACGAGGCACTGTCCGCGCTGCGCAAGCGCGTTGACGCGGTCACACGGGAGCTTCGCGGCTCGGCGGCCTCTGAGGCGAAGCTGAGGGACCAGGTCATCGAGCGAGCCGCCTACAGCGGCCCCGGACTTGCCGCCGCCGACCAGCTCGCCAAGCAGTACGACCGTGCCCGTACAGAGCTGGAGCGCTACACACGCATCTTCGGCGAGCAGATCGAGGCCCTCGCCATCGCGATCCAGATGGCTCAGAAGGGCTACAACGGTGTCGAAGCCGAGCAGCGTGCCCGCTTCGCCGAGATCCAGCGCAACGCCGAGCGCTACTACCGCGCACCCGCCCCGCCTGCGCTGGGCACGGACAAGGCACCCGTGGGCACCGGCAAGACCGTCACGTTCGACGACGACTGACAGGGGGAGGCAACGACATGGCAGCCGACAGCTACGAAGGCATGACCCACGAGCGCCTGCACGCGCTCGTCGCGAGCGGCAAGCCGGACTCGATCCGGACCCGTTCAACGGCCGTGGAACAGGCTGGCGAGAAGATCGGGGAGATCGCGAACGACCTCTACCGCATGATCGAGCGCACCGACTGGAAGGGCCAGGGCGGCGAGGCGATGCGCAACTGGGCCCGCTCCTTCTGCGAGGAGGGCATCCGCCTCTCGGCCTACGCCCAGGAGGTAGGACGCGGCCTGGCTCTTGCGAGTAGCGGCCTGTCCGACGCCAAGGCAGCCATGCCCAAGCCGCCCCCCGCACCAGTGGTGCCCCAAGCCCCGCTCATGGAAGTCTCGGTGAAGCAAGGGGAGCGCGAGGAGGCCCTCTACGTCATCAGCCGCCTCAGCTCCTACTACGCCACCGCCAGCGACGATATCGCCAGCGCCAACAAACCCAACTTCAAACCACTGCCGCCGGCAACGCCACCAGAGGTGGATCAACAGCCCGCCGGCACGGCATCGATGGCCTCTCAGGGGGCACACGGCGCAGCATCGCCGAGTTACGCCGCACCTGTGTCAAAGGGCCAGCGGGCCGCGAACGTGCCAGGAGACCGGTCTGAGGGGAACGGTGGGGATGCCTCTTCTCCTTCACTCTCGAGGGATGGCAACACTGCCTCAAGAATGAGTCCTGCGAGGGAAAGCGGTGCGTCGGGCTACGAAGCGAGCGGCCGAGACGTGGGCGCCGCGTATGCAGAGAAGGTTCAAACCGGGCTTGATTCGGCTGCTCCTCCCGTAACGGGACCGATGCCCACTACATCTGCTCCGCCTGGAGGGAACCCTACTGGACAGGGGCCCGTGGCAACATCTCTGCCAGTCGCTCCGGTGCCAACTCCAGCAGCACCACGAGCTGACGGGCGTACAACCATTCCCGGGGTTAGACAGGGAAGTCAGCAGGGTGTCCTAGGACGCTCGGTAGACCAGGCGGGCAGGGTGACAACTGGCGGCCGACCTGGCGGCCCGCCAGCCAGCGGAATTGCCGGTGGGAGCCCTCGGCCGTCCCCCACGCAGGGATCCTCGGGCGGGGGACTACCGCGAGGCACCGTTATCGGCGCCGGCGGGGGCGGAGGTGCAATGGGCGCGGGTGGAAGGACCGTAGCCGGCTTCCCACCTGCAGTGGGAGGGAGTATGGCGCCTCCGCGTGCGAGTGGGTCTCCTGGGCCCCAGGGGGCTCGTAGCCGGGTAGCTTCACCAGGAGCTGTATCGAACGCCTCTTCAGCCCGTACGCCTTTTACAGCGGGAGGTACAGGTCTGGTGCGAGGCGCCCCTACCACCGGCGCGCCAGTGGCGACCACACCGGCGAGGGGAAGTGATCGGCGAGACTCGGAGCGCCGTCCTGACTATCTCAGGGAAGATGAAGAGACGTGGAAGAGCCGTAGGAACGTTGTGCCGCCAGTGATCGACGGATAGACGACCTACTCAACGCAAGGAGCATTCTTATCATGTTCGGCACTCTCCGAGGGCGACTCAGGCACGCAGTAGTTGTTCTGCTTGCCGCGCTTTTCAGTATGTCGAGCGCCTCGTTGGCAAGCGCCGACGCAGGATCTCCTCGTGGTAAAGAGTGGTATCTGGATGCTCTGAAAATGGAAGAAGCCTGGTCCCGAAGCAAGGGGGAGGGCATGACAGTGGCGGTCATCGACAGCGGAGTCGACTCATCGTTGCCAGAACTGCGTGGCCGGCTCCTGAGAGGCCGAAGCTTTGATGAGCGTGCGCCTGATCCGCACGAGGACAGCCACGGCCATGGAACGACGATGGCGGCCCTTGTTGCAGGTACGGGCCAGTCCGGCGGAATGCGCGGGCTTGCGCCTGAGTCCAGAGTCCTGCCAGTCAAGTGGGAGATGAGAGATGGCATGTTCTCGCCGGGATACGAGAAGGCCATTGACTACGCGGTGGATCAAGGCGCCAAGATCATCAACCTGTCGTTCGGAGCACCTATCTATCCCGGCCCCGAGGTTCAGAGGGCAGTGGACAGAGCGAACGATAGAGGGGCTCTCGTCTTCTCTTCCGCAGGAAACACAGCAGTGAAAGGCAACGAGAAGTCATATCCGTCTGATCTCCCGGGTGTTGTCAGTGTAGGAGCGGTCGGGCCGAGCGGGAAGGTCAGCGACTTCTCGACCTATGGAGGGTATGTATCGCTCTCCGCGCCGGGCGGCGACGTTGCTGTGCGCTGCCCGAAGAACGCGGGCTGGTGTACAGGGGGTGGGACGAGTGCAGCCTCCGCTCTGGCCTCCGCCACTGCCGCGCTCATCTGGTCGGCGAACCCCGACTGGACCGCGAACCAGGTGCTCCGTGTGATGATCGACACCGCCGGCCGGCCAACTGAAGGCAAGGTGCCGAGTCGCTACGTCGGCTGGGGCGTCATCCGCCCCAAGGTCGCGCTGACCCGCGAGGACATCGACCCCGGCGACCCCGACAAGAGTCCCCTCTTCTCCAAGTACTACGCGAAGAAGAAGGCATCGGAGTCCCCGACGCCCGAGTCGGGCGAGGAGCCGGACGACAGGGCCACCGGCGACGACCTCGCCGCCGACAAGTCACCCAAGACAGGTGCCACAAACGGCGACACTGCCTCCGACGGCTCCAGCAACACACCACTCATCGCGGCCGGCGCCGGTGCGGCGCTGCTGTTCGGCGCCGTGGCGACAACCGTGCTGCTCCGCCGCAGGCGGACCAGCTAGCACCACGCCCCAGAACTCGGGGCGCATCCGAATCCATCCACACCACCCACGAAACGGGGATCTACTCATGGCCAAGGGCGTGAAGCTTGATGACGCGCAACTCCAGCAGATCATCACCAAGATCGACGGCACGACCGGTCGGCTCGACACCTACGTGAAGCAGCTCGACAACCTGGTCGCCTCGCTCGGCCCGGCGTGGAGCGGCGAGGCCGCCACCGCCTACCGGCACTCCCAGACCCAGCTCAACGCCGACCAGCGCGCACTCGCGAAGGTGCTCCGCGGCATCCGTGCCGCGATCGAGGAGACCAAGCGCTCCCACGGCACCAACGACTCCGACATCGCCGCCGGCATGCGGGGTATCGGCGGTGCGAGCGGCGGCACGGGCGCCGCCGGCGGCGGCCCCACCTCGGGCATCGCCGGCCTCTGACGCCGACACCTGCCACCCACTTCCCTGATACGAGAGCGAGAACAAGCATGAGCATCGGTGTCGACTACGCCGGTATGGACAATGTCGCGACGCAGATCCGCGGCGTCGCGCGCAAGCTGCAGCAGGACCTGGACCAGCTCCGCCTGGACGTCAAGAAGGTCAGCGCCACCTGGGAAGGCGAGGCCCAGACCGCGTTCCAGTCCGCCGAGGCCCAGTGGGACCGCCGCGCCCAGAGCATGCAAAACATCCTCGAAAGCGTTGCCAAGCGCGTAGAGGCCGCCAACGCCAACTACCGCACCACCGACAACCGCGCCGCCCGAGGCTTCGGCGGCTGACACGTTGAAGTCGTCGTTCAGCGGTGAGGGCCGGGCCCATGGTCTCATTCCATGGACCCGGCCCTTCGATTAACTAGCGACAAGAAAGGAAACTGATGTTCGAGGCGAATGTCTCACCAGGAAACGATGATGCGGCTGAGAAAGCACCCGCTCGCATGAATCTGGCCGCACTCGTGGGTTCGGGCGGTACGGATAATGGTGCAGGCTCTCAACCAGGAAACATCTTCAGGGTTGATCCGGACACACTTCGAGCAGTGGCTGGAAAGATAAAAAATAAGATTGAGCAAGATGTGCAAGGCGCCGGCAAACACGCGACTGGGTCAACCGATTCAGCCTGCCGAGAGTTCTCCTCCTGGAATTTTGGCGCTTCACTCAAAGCGGCGCAAGGGCAGTGGAGGGAGAAGAACAAGCACCTCCGCGAAATTCTTGCGAAGGAAAGGAATGCGATAGAGCTAGCAACGAAGTCTTTCCGGCACAATGAGAGTGTCATGACTGAGGATTTCACACTCGTCAAGCGAGGGGGGAATGGGCCACTTTTTCGGTCCTCTATACCAAATCTTGACGGACGGCAAGGCTAACGCTTGCGTAATGGTGAACGGGCAGGAAGAGTAGTACGGCATGGTTAAGTACGCGGACGCAAAGTACGTCGACTACAGGAAGCTGTCTTCGGCTGCTGAGAGCTGGGGGCAGATGGCACGTAAGTACAGTATGGCTGTGAGAGCGTACGAGACTGACGTCAAGGGGAAGCTTGAGCGCAGCGGCTGGCGGGGAGACTTTGCGAACGCGGCACGTGTCAACATATCCGATACATGCAAAGAGATTGAAGCTGCAGAATCGGAGGCGCGAGCGGTGGCCAGCATTCTGCGCGAAGGATCACGCAAGCTCGCTTCGCTACTCAAGGAACTCGATGCTAAAGAGGCGGAGATCAGGCGGGCAGGCCTCCATGTTGCAGCCGATGGGAAAGTCTGGGGCACTGTCACCCCGAAGCATGTCGGCGAAAGTAGAACGGCGAACGCTGCCGAGTATCGGCAGCAAGTGCTGGACCAGCAGATGGCTGAGTTGAATGCGCGTATCCGTAAGTGGCAGCGAGAACTTGATGACATTGTTCGCCGCATCGGTAATTTCGATACCGACCTCAAGGTATCGCTGGATAAGGCGACGGCGCCAGGCGGTTCAGGAACCGCACCGCGCTTCAATGGAAATGCGAGCGCCGATCTGGAGCGTGTAAAGATCAAGCGGGGAAATGAGCTGATCACGAGGCTAAACTCGGGCGAACCTCTGTCTGCCGGAGAGCGAGAGGAACTACGTGCGATCAGCGACGACGCAGCCCGTGATAGAGGGCTGAGTAAACGGTTCCTGAACGCGGTGGGCACAGATTCCTTTCTCAGACTCTCCGGCTGGCTCCAGTACATGAAGGCAACCGAAAAGGGCAACACCCGCGCAGACTACGCCGAGATAGCGAAGAACATGGCTGGCGTCTTGGCGAGCGCGACAAGGAAGGAAGACGATGCGCGAGAGTGGGCTGCCAAATTTAAAGAGGTGGGCACTCGTGCTTACGAATGGAATGAGAACGGTCGGGCCGCGAATCCGTCCGTTGTGGGGGGCGGCTATAGATACTCTCTCAAAGGGTATCAGGCCTTGATGACGATCGTGAAGGAAGGAGAAGGATACTCCAAGCACTTTCTTCACATGGTCGCCGATGACATACGAGAGGCTGAGAAGAACGATCGACGTGTTTGGGTAACACATCCGAGTAGGTACCCGCGTGGGGCTGCAGTAGATCCCCTTGACGCGGCTCTAGGTGCTATGGCGAAGGAGTCGAAAGCTGCCACTGGCTATTTCACTCCTGAGCTTCTCGAGTACATGGACAGCCGCGAATGGAAGGTTCTTGAAGCCAACGGTATGGTCGGAGGGCCTGACGCGAAGGAATCTTCTGACGCGCGGCAGGGTTTTGGGAAATTCCTCGAGTCGGCAGCCACAGGAAGGCCTGCGGGTGTAGAGGCACCTGATGGCCGAGCTGTCCACTCGAAGGACGAGATTGAGGTCTTCTCAAGTATCGTTCAGCACTACAGCAAAGATGATCATCCTGGGATGCCGTCAGCTCTGCAGCGGCCCATCAGTCGAGTGCTGTCAGACTATTCGGAGAGCATCTACGAAATAGTAGGCAAGTGGAAGACAACTTCTACTAGTGCCGAGCTCCCCCTTAATGTCTACCAGCTGAAGTCGATGATATCTGCGGTCTCTGCTGATCCGGTAGCGCATCGTATCGTCCTGAACTCTCAAGCGGCAGAGATCGCAAGACAGTTTGATAAGAATTTGGATGAAAGTGACTTTTCTGCAGAGAATGGCTACAAGTCACGGGCTCCAGAACACGCCAGGGTGGCAGGAACTGTACTGGGGGTGATCGATGAGGCGCGAGCCAATGCGATCGGGGCAGATCTGGTCCGATCGCTTAAGGAGGCGGACCTGAATAAGCTGAAGGCATACCATGCGGCAGGCGCGATCATCACTCCAATACCAGTCGTTGGTGACGCTATGCAGCGGGCACTCGACAGTATTCTTTACGCATATACTGAGGGAGCTAAGGAGGAGTTCGAACAGGCAAAGGAAGGCAAACTCAAGAAACTTCACAGGCATGGTATTGAAATGCTGCAAGAGCTAATCAAGGCTAAGGCGAGTCAGTACCCTGGAACACCTGAAGATACTGCCTCTGGTCGCCAGAGAGCACTCAATCACGGATTGGATGCATATAACACTGGTGGGGGAATTATGGAGAAGAGCCGTTGAGTCCTGGAACAAATCTGAGGAAAAGCGCTGTGGTGGCTATAGTCAAGAATAAATTCATCGTTGCGACGGCTGTGGTGGTGATTTTCGCTATAGGAGCAGGTGGCTTCCTTCTTTGGCGAGGGGGGCAAGAGGGTCCTCAGTCGAAAAAACTGTGCTGGGGGAGTATCTCGGTAGAGGACGTGGAGGGGGTTGTCGGCATATCTAAGGCATCAGTCGTTGGTCGCGAGATAGCGTTGACGCGTGACGGCTGGCAGCAATGCAATGTGAGGATAGGTTCGGATCGCACTCTCGCATTCACGATCAGCATCGATGGGATCACGCAGAACTGGCCTTATGCGCACAGGTATCTGTATGACCGTCAAACGATCTACGGGACGGCGCTTCCAATTGGTGGCGATCTCAGCGGTTGGGTGAGTGAGAGGAATGCCGGGGTATGGTTGCCCGATAGCTGTGCTGAAAAGTTCAACACCGGAGACCACCCGGTAGCGCTTCATCTTTCCTTCGAGCAGTCTTATGAGCAGAGAGGGGACGTGAATGCACTACGGAAGCTGATGGTCAACTTGGCGGTTGCTACCGCGGAGCGCGCTGGATGCTCCGAAGAGGGCTATGGAAGTTATGCGAATCGACTGAAGCGAAGTGAGTTTCGCGAAGTGCCTGAGGGGAAGGAGTGTGGACTCAGGAGACTCGCGATAAGGAGGAGCGCGTCGCAATCCCAGTCTATTGTCAACTACATCGCGGGTGACTTGGGCTCGACGTGGAGCTGCCTCCTTGCCGTTGAGGGAGAAAGAGGAAGTGAAGATCCTGTCACCATGACTGCGTTCACGTTGACGGGTGCCTCTCAGGTATTGGAAGATTACAAGAAGCGCACTGCGGGCTCGCTTGTCTCTGTGGGAAGCAGAGAGAGCTGGGGTGAGTGGGTTTATCCCAAGAACGCGGGGAGTGTGATCATGCGCTGTCAAGGAAGGGAAGTGCTCATGGCAATGGAGTACCCCTATGAACAGACAGATGACAAGCTCAAGATCGCATCTCAGCGGGCTACCTCTCAATATCTCAAGAAGCCCAGAAGCATCTTCAACTCCTTTGTTGCTTCGGTGAGCAGCAGGCTAGACTGCCGCCCCGTGTCTCCATGATCTGTGTTGCAGCTGGCCCGTGATATCCAGTCTGAAGCCGTTCGGTCTTCGGGATCAGGGACAGGTTCATGCGATGTGCCGGGGCTGTCGCGGCCATGTTGCCAGAAGCCCAGCCGGGCACGACGTCGTGGCTGCGCCAGGCGGCCCGGCCGGTCAGCCGGGGCGGAGCCGGTCCCGGGCTTGCACTGTGTCCTTCCCTGAAGAGGTGGGTGCCCGCGCTGGATCGAACAGATCATTGCTGCGTCCGTTCGGGCACTCGTAGCACTCCGCCCGGGGCCGTGACAGTCCCCCAGCGCTTCCGGCCTGCGGCCTCGCGCAGCCTCATCTCCACGGCCTTCGCCTCGATCTCGTGCGCTCCTTGGACGGAGCACAGGATCAAGCGAAGGCCGGCTGCATTCGGCGACTGCCCAGCTGAGCTACCCAGTTCAAGCCGCCGTTCGAGCCGAGACGTTAGACAACAAGCTCATGCATGCCCGCGTCATCATTGGTGCTTCGAATGCGCTGCAAGGAAGCCCGTGACCTATCGGGGGCCAACGGCTGTTGGAAGGGTCAGTGTTGTTC
>NZ_WMLF01000167.1 GCF_014156695.1 Streptomyces durbertensis
GGGACTGGCCGGCGGTGTCCTCGGTGGCGTCAGCGGCGTTGCTGTCCCGGCTGGACGGGGACAGCGTGTCGAGCAGCGCCGCGCGGTCGGCCTTGCCGTTGGGGGTGACCGGTACCCGGTCCACGACCACCACGGTGGGGAGCATGTAGAGCGGGAGCTGTGCGCGCAGGGCCGTACCGAGTGAGGCGGCGTCCAGGGGTGCCGTGCCGGCCGGCCGAGGACCGGACGACACAAACGCCAGGATCTCGGCGCCGTCCGGAGTACGGCGGCTGAGGACCACCGCGTCGGCGACGCCGGCCTGGCCGCGCACCGCACGTTCCACCTCGGCCAGTTCCACCCGGTGGCCCCGGACCTTGACCTGGTCGTCGAACCTGCCGACGTACTCGAAGCCGCCGTCCGGTCCGACCCGGACCTGGTCGCCCGTGCGGTAGAGCCGCTGTCCGGGCTCCGTGGCGAACGGGTCCGGTACAAAGGCGGCGGCTGTCAGTTCCGGTGCGCCGAGGTAGCCGTGCGCAAGACCGTCGCCGCCCACGTACAGTTCGCCGGTGCCGCCCGGTGGCACCGGGTACCCCGACTCGTCCAGCGCGTAGGCCGTGCTGCGCGGCAGCGGCCGCCCGAGCGGGATCACGCCGGCCGCCACGTCCCGCGGTGTCACCGCGTGTGTGGTGCTGAAGGTGGTGTTCTCGGTGGGGCCGTAGCCGTTGACCACCCGGGCGGGCGGCTGCCCCGCGAACAGTCGCTCCAGCCTGCGGACGTCCTGCTTCTCCCCGCCGAACAGCAGCACACGCAGGTGGCGGAACGCGTCGGGGGCGAAGTCCACCAGCTGGTTGAAGAGGGTGACCGTCAGGAACATCACGGTGATCCGCTGCTCGGCGAGGAAGGCGCGCATCCGTGCCGGCGACAGCAGGACCTCGCGGTCCGCGACCACCAGCACACCGCCGCCCGCCAGGGCACCCCACACCTCGAACGTCGCCGCGTCAAAGGCGGGGTTGGACACGTGCGCGACACGGTCACCGGGGCCGAAGGTCACGAACTCCGCGTCGGGAACCAGGCGGTTGACCGCCCGGTGCGGTACGACCACGGCCTTCGGGCGCCCGGTGGACCCCGAGGTGCACATCACGTACGCCACGTCGGCGCCGGTCAGCGGCACCGGCTCGTACAGGTCCGGGTCGGTCGCCAGCAACTCGTCCAGCCGGTGGACGGGGACGACGTCAGCCAGCGCTCCGGCGGTGCTCTCGTCGGCGACAACGGCCGCGGTCGCCGCGGCGGCGGCGACGATCTCCCGTGTGCGGCCGGCGGGTTGGGCGGTGTCCACCGGAAGGTAGGCGCCGCCCGCGTACAGCACGCCGAGGCAGGCGGTGACCGCCGCGACCCCGCGTTCCATCGGCACGGCCACCACGCCGCCCCGGACAAGTCCGGCCCGGCGCAGTGCGGCGGCCGCCGCGCGGGCCCGCCGGTCCAGCTCCCCGTAGCTGATCGTGTCGGCACCGTGTTGGACGGCCGTCGCGCCGGGTCGCTCTTCGGCGTGGCGGCGCACCCGGTCGTGCACCCCTGTGAAGCCGGCGGCCGTGGGGTCGGCGGCCGTGACGTCCGTGGACGTGACGTCCGTGACCGCGCCGGGCAGCTTTCCGTCCGGGGTCGCGAAGGCGTCGCGCACCGCCGCGAGCAGGCGCTCGTGTACGGCGGTCGCACGTCCGGCGGTGAACAGGTCGGCGGAGTACTCCAGTTCGCAGACCGTGCCACGGGAACGCCTGGTCACCTGCCACAGCACCTCGTACTTCGCCGTGCCCGTACTGAGCTGCTCCCGCTCCGCCCAGTGACCGCCCAGCCGCAGCCCGCACCAGCTGGTGTCCAGGTAGGTGAGCGAGGTCTGGGCGATCGGGGCCCGGGCACGCTCACCGCCGGGCCAGAGCTCCTCGACCAGCGTCTGGAACGGTATCCGCCGGTGTGCGAGCGCCTGGGTGACCACCCGGCGCACCTGGCGTGCGAGAGTCCGCGTGGTGGCGCCCGGCTGGAGGGTGAAGCGGAGCGGCAGGACGTCCACGAACATGCCCACCTCGTCGCGCTGCGCCGGCTCGCGGGCGGACAGTGGCACGGCGACGACCAGGTCCCGGTCGCCCGTCACCGCGGCGAGCCCCACCACGTAGGCGGTGAGCCAGGTCATGAAGTCGCTGAGGCGTTCCTGCTCGGCGAACGCGAACACCGGCGCCAGCTGTTCGTCGGTCAGGGTGACCCGGTGGGCGCCGCCCGTGGTGCCCAGCCGGGCCGGGCGGGGCAGGTCGTGGGGCAGGGACAGTCCTCGCGGGGCGTCGGCGAGCACGGTGCGCCAGTGGTCCAGCGCGCTGCCGGGGCCCGGTCCCGCCGCTCCGGTGCCGGGCGCGGCCTCCCCGCGGCGGCTGTCGGCCGCCTCGTCGGGCGGGCATGTCCGACCGCCCTCGTAGAGCCGCTGGAGTTCCGACTCCAGCAGGCTCAACGACATGCCGTCGCAGACGAGATGGTGGATCGTCAACAGCAGTTGGCTGCCTGCCTCGCCCTGGTCCAGGAGCAGGGCCCGCAGCAGTGGCGGCCGTGCGAGGTCGAACGGGACGCGTGCCTCGGTGTCGAGCAGTTCGCCGACGCTCGCCTCGGGCACGTTCCGCCCGTCCACCCAGCGGAACGGCACGGACACCCGGGCGGCGGCCTGGGCGACGCCCGGCTTCACGAAGTGCCTGCGCAGCGCCTCGTGTTCGGCGGCGAGCGCGTCCAGCGCCGCACGCAGCCGGGCGGCGTCCAGCGCTCCGTCGAACCGGTAGCGGACGGCGATGTGGTAGACGGCCGAACCGGGGTGCAGCTGTTCGGTGATCCACAGCCGCTCCTCCGGACCGGTCAGCGCCCGGGGCTCCGGGCGCGGCGTGCCGTCGGTGCCGCCGGTCAGCAGTGCCGTCAGAGCCCCGAACTCCGGGTAGTCGTACAGGATGTCCAGGTCCAGCTCGGTGCCGGTGAGCTCGCGCAACCGGGTGGCCGCCTCGACGGCGAGTACGGAGTCGCCGCCCTCGTCGAAGAAGTGGTGCTCGTCCCGGACCTCGCCCAGTCCGAGCGTGCCGCGCCAGATGTCGGCGATGCCCTCGCGGAGGTCCGCCGCCGGCGCCTTCCCCGGCGCGGGCAGGGGATGTTCACTCATGGGTGGCGTCCTCCGTCCGTATACCCGGGCGCGCTTCGGCGTCGGCCGAGGTGCGGGTGACCAGCCAGTCGCCGATCGCGAGCGCGTCGAGCGTGGAACGGGCGTAGGTGGCGACCGCGGTCTCGGGCGTGCGGACCACCGGCTGGCCGCGCAGGTTGAACGAGGTGTTGACCACCATGGGGATGCCCCGGTCGTCGCCGACCCGGCGGATCAGACGCCAGAAGCGCGGCGCGGTCTCCCGGTCGACGGTCTGGACCCGCGCCGAGCCGTCGACGTGCGTGATCGACGGAAGCAGGTCCCGGTACTCGGGCCGCACCTGCGTGACGAACAGCATGTGCCGGTACATGGCCTCCTGCTCCGGCGGGAGTTCGAAGTAGCGGTGCGCCTCCTCGGCGAGGACCGCCGGCGCGAAGGGGCGGAACTCCTCACGCTGCTTCACCATGGTGTTCAGATGCGCCCGCATGTCCGGCGACGTGGGGTCCGCGAGGATGCTGCGGTTGCCCAGCGCGCGCGGGCCGAACTCCATCCGCCCCTGGAACCAGGACACCACCTTGCCCGCGCCGATCAGCGCGGACACCCGCGCCAGCAGCTCGTCCTCGCTCAGCCTGCTCACCGTGAACCCGTCACCGAGCCCGCCGAGTGCCGCCTCGATCTCCGACTCGCCGAACTCCTCACCCCAGTAGGGCATCGTCATGGCGGTGGGTGCCGCCGGCGCTTCCTGCCTCAGCTTCCACAGTGCCGCGCCCAGCGCCGTGCCATCGTCGCCCGAGGCGGGCTGGACGAACACCCGGTCGAAGAGGCCGCCGCGGGCGACCACCCCGTTGGCGGTGCAGTTGAGCGCGACGCCGCCCGCCATGCACAGGTTGCGGGAGCGGCCGGGCTCCTGGGCCGCCGCGTCCAGCACGTGCAGCAGACCGGCCTCCAGCGCGCCCTGCACGGTCGCGGCGACGTCCATGTGGCGCTGGTCCACCGGCGCCTCGGGGTGCCGTGCCGGACCGAACAGCTCCTCCAGCCGCCGGATCGCACCGCGATGGGTCTCCCGCTCGGTCGGCGACTTGTCGTGCGCCAGCACCGGAACCACGATCCGGCCGCCGTCGAGGGTCCGCAGGAGATCGGGCACCACGTGCGCGTACCGCCCGGCGTCGCCGTACGGCGCCAGGCCCATCACCTTGTACTCGTCCATGCCCGGGAGGAAGCCCAGGTACTGGGTGACAACGCTGTACAGGATGCCCAGGGACGCGGAGGTCGAGTAGCTGCGTACCGGGCGCAGCTCGGCACCCGCGCCGTGGAACACCGAGGTCGACTCGGCCTCCCCCATCCCGTCCGCCACCAGGACCGTCGCGTCCTGGAAGCCGCTCAGGTAGTACGTGCTGGCGGCGTGGGCCGCGTGGTGGCGCACCGGCACGAACTTCCGCTCCCAGTCCTGGTCCGGGTAGTGCGACCGCAGGACGTCCAGCTGCACTTCCCTGCGGTAGACGTCGCGGAACCAGCGCCGGGAGAACTCGTCGCGTTCGAAGACCGCCGACGGTTCGTAGTGGAAGCCGTGGGCGAGGAAGTCGACGTCGTCCAGTGTCACTCCGGCGATCCGCAGGCACGCCTCGATCGCGTCCGCGGGAAACGCGCCCGTGCCCTTGTTCCCGTCGTGCCGTTCCTGCGCGGAGGCGGCGATCACGCCGTCCTCGCCGACCAGGGCGGCCGCCGCGTCGAGTCCCTGCACCAGGCGCTGCTCGCGCCAGTCCAGGCCGGGCAGCAGCTCCTTCTTGACGGACATCGACCGGTCAAGTCCGCTGATTCCGAGCACCAGCATGTCAAACTCCCTTCGTATCCGTCGTGTTGACGATCGCGTCGGCGACCGCTGTGACCCATGGATCGCGGATGAGCTGGTAGTGGTCGCCGTCCGCGAGGGAGACCCGCAGCTCACGAGCGAGCCGCTGCCATCCCGCCACCGCGGTGCGACGTGCCTCCTCGGCGCCGTGGCGCGAGAGGACGAGGTGGACCGACCCGTCGAAGACCGACGGCCGGTGGCCGGCGAGACCGGCGAGCATCCCCTGCCAGAACTCCATCAGCGAGTCGGCGATCGGACCGCCCAGCTGAGCCAGCTCCGCCGGGTCGACCCCGAGGAGTCGCAGCAGGCCGTCCGCCGCCCCGTCGGCGAGGACCTTCGGCAGCCCCCGCCGGGCCACGTCGGCGCGCAGCCGCTCCAGGGCCCGTCCGTCCTCGGCGTCCTCCGGATCCTGACCCGGCGCGGCGTCGACGAGGACAACCCGCTCCGGCGTGACCCCGAGCGCGGAGAGCCGACCGGCGACCTCGTGGGCCAGCACACCGCCCGCCGACCAGCCGGCGACCACCGGCCGACGGCCCGTGAGCAGCGGTGCCAGCTCGTCGGCGTACCGCTGCGCGGTCCCCGCGAAGTCCGCCGCGCCGCCGCCTCCCAGCAGGTCCGCCTGGACTCCCAGGATCTCGAAGGAGTCCGAGAGCCGGGCGACCAGATCGAGGTAGCAGAACAGCGTGCCCCCCAGCGGGTGCACCAGAACCAGAGGCCGTGCCCCGGCGGTGCCGCCCAGGGACACCACCCGGCGCCCGCCGCCACGTGTCTGCCGCGCGCGAGCCCTCCCGAGCCGCCTGTCCAGGTACTCCGCCTGACCGGCCACAGTGGGCGTCTCGTACAGCTGGGCGAGGGGCACGGTCGTCCCGAAGACCTCACCCAGCTCACCGACCAGCCGCAGCGCCAGGAGGCTGTGCCCGCCGACCAGGAAGAAGTCGTCGTCACGGGACACCCGCAGGCCGAGCACCTTCCCCCAGGCCGCGCTCACCCGTCGTTCGGTCGAGACGGGGTCGTGGCCGGGGTCGTGGCCGGGGTCGTGGCCGGGGTCGTGGCCGGGGTCGTCCGGCACCCGGAGGTGGTCCGCGTCGCGGGTGGTCCGGTCTGCCGCCGGCGGCGTGACCTGCGGTGGCGCCTCCCCCCGTGGCGCCTCCCCCCGTGGCGCCGCCGGTTCCGTCGGCGTCCGCAAAGCGCCACGGTCCAGCTTGCCCACGACGGTGTGCGGCAGGACGTCCACGTCCACGAAGAACCTGGGGACGGCGGCTGCGGGCAGCTGGGCCGCCGCGTGCCGGCGCAGCTCCCGGTGGTCCACCGACGCGCCGTCGACCACGACGATGTTCGCCAGGAGCCCGTCGAACCCCGGCCTGAGACCGACGACCGCCGCGGCCACGCCCGGATGGGCGCGCAGCACCGCCTCGATCTCCTCCGGCTCGACCCGCTGGCCGAGCACCTTCAGCTGGTGGTCGGCCCGGCCCAGGTACTCGAGCTCGCCGGACCCGGTGAGGCGCCCGAGGTCGCCGGTGCGGTACAGCCGGCCCCCCGAGGGGTCCCAGGCGTCCGGCACAAAGCACTCGGCCGTGAGCGCCGGCTGCCCCAGATAGCCCCGGCCGACTCCGGGACCGCCCAGGTGGATCTCGCCCACCGTCCCCGGCGGGACCAGGTTCCCGGCGTCGTCCATGAGGCGGACCCGCATGCCGGGGCGGGGCCTGCCGATGACGGGTGTGGTGCCCTCCCTCACCTCGGCGAGCGTCGCCTCGACCGTCGCCTCGGTCGGCCCGTAGGAGTTGACGGCCCGCACGGCGGGGTGAGCGGCCATCCGGTCCCACAGGTCCGGTGGGCACGCCTCGCCGCCGAACACGACCAGGCGGGGCGGGTGGGGCGCGTCCAGCAGCCCGTGCTCCACCAGGACCTGCATCTGGAGCGTCGTCGTGTCGACGACGTCCGCCGCGCGTCGCTTGTCGTGGGCGCGCTCGACGAGGTGGCGCAGGTCGCGCCGCTCCTCCTGGCCGAGCACACACAGGGTGTGGCCCTCCAGCACCAGCAGGACCTGTTCGATGAAGAAGTCGGAGATGTAGGCGGAGCTGCCGGTCACGACCCGCAAGGGACGCGTGGAGCCCAGCGAGCGGGTCCGGGCGGCCAGGGTGCCGAGCGCGTACTCGGACAGGCTGCCGTGCTCGATCATCACGCCCTTGGGCCGGCCCGTCGTACCGGAGGTGAACATCACGTACGCGAGGTCGTGGTCGTCGACATCGGGCAGCGGCGCCGCCGACTCCTCCTGCTCCGCGTCCGAGGAGGGTGCCACCACCGGGTCGAACACGGCGTAGCCCTGGGGCACTTCGGCGGGTACATCGGTGACGATCAGCACCGGGGACGCCTGCTCCAGCATGACGCTCAGCCGCCGCTCCGGCAGGTCCGGGTCCAGCGGGACAAACGCCGCACCCGCCTTCCACACCGCCCAGAGCGTGACCAGCGCCATGG
Source organism: Streptomyces durbertensis (assembly GCF_014156695.1). Taxonomy (GTDB): domain Bacteria; phylum Actinomycetota; class Actinomycetes; order Streptomycetales; family Streptomycetaceae; genus Streptomyces; species Streptomyces durbertensis. The sequence continues at coordinate 7,461 of NZ_WMLF01000167.1, forward strand.
CCCCCGGCCGCAGGCAGATACCGACAAGATCGCCCTGCCGCACGCCGCGCCGCCGCAGCGAGCGGGCCAGCAGTTCACTGCGGGCGTCCAGCTCGGCGAAGCTGAGCCGAGTGTCGCCGTCCTCCACGGCCACGGCGTCCGGTGTGCGGAGTGCCTGGCGACGAAGCAGCTCGTGCACCGGCAGGCCCGGGGCCGAGACGCCGGAATCGTGCCAGGCCGCCAGCACCTCCTGCTCCGGCGCACTCATCAGCTCGGCGCTCAGGTGGTCGCTGTCGAGGTCGGTGTCGAAGTCCGCCGCCATCGCCGCCAGCGCCCGCAGGTGGTAGTCACGGATGCGCGTGACCTGCGCCGCCGTCAGCTCCCGGAGGTCGTACTCGAACTCCAGGCGCAGACCGCCGAGCACCGCCTCCCGACTCGCGGTGACGCTGAAGGGGAAGTTGGTGATCGCCACCCCCTGGATGTCCGCACCCGGGCCCTCGGGGGTGAAGGCGCCGCTCCGCGCCAGCAACCCGAGCTGCGAGAAGTCGTTGTACGTGAAGTTCACGTCGAAGAGCGCGCCCCCGCCGAGACCGCGTTGGAGCGCGGACATCGGATACCTGCGGTGCGGCAGCATCTCCCCCTCCGCGGCGAACACGGCCCGTGCCAGATCGGCCCAGCTGCCCAGCGGCATCCGCACCCGGAACGGCACCGTGTTGAGGAACAGGCCCCGCACCTCCGAGCCGTCCGTCTCCTCCAGCCGGCCGTTGGACGTCAGGCCCGTCACGACGTCCGCACTGCCGGTGACCAGCGTCATGGCCCGCAGATGAGCGGCAAGCACCACGGACTTGAACGGCACGCCCGCGGACGCCGCGAACCCCTCCAGAGAAGTGAGCAGCCTCTCGGAGAGCGGCGTGTTCAGTACCCCGTAGCCCTGCTCCTCGTCACGCAGATGGGTCTCCCCCTCCAACGCCGCTCCGGCGAGTCCGTCGTCCGTGTCAGCGGACCGCCAGGGCAGCGGATCCCTCGGATGGCCGGCGAGCAGGTTGTGCCAGTAGGCGGCACTGGCGGTGGAGTTGAGGGCGGCGCGTTCGGCGGCGATGTAGTCGCGGTAGGTGGAGCGCAGCGGGGGCGCGGCGGCGTCCTCGCCCCGCAGGAGCGCGTGGTAGGTGTCGGTGATCTCGGCGAGGGTGGAGGCCAGGCTCCAGCCGTCGAGGATGGCGTGGTGGTCGGTCACCGTCCACTGGAACGCGTCCTCCGACAGGACGTGCACACTCATCCGGCACAGCGGCGCCGAACGGACGTCGAACCGCTGCGCGCGCTCGGCGCTCACGCGCTCGCGCAGCGTCGCCGACTGCTCCGCGTCGCTCAGGCCCCGCAGGTCCACGACGGTCAACGGCAGCGTCACCGTGGTACGGACAAGCTGCATCGGCTCGCTGAAACCGGTGAGCGCCAACGACGTCCGCAGCACCGGGTGCCGCGCCACCACCAGTGCAAGCGCGCGCCGGAAGACCACCGCGTCGAACCGGCCGGCCATCGGCAGGCTCTCCACGTTCAGATACGGGTTGCGGTCGGGGTCCCGTTCCATCTCGTAGACCATGCCGAGCTGGAGTTCCGCCATCGGATAGGCGTCCTCCAGACCCTCGGGCAGCCGCGCGCGGTCCTCTGCCGACACCAGCCCGAACGGCTCGGTCACGGGGACAGCCGACCGGCCCTCGCCGCCCGCCGCGTCCACCGTCACCAACCCGCCCAGCCCGGCAAGAGTCGGCGCCCGGAACAACTCCGGCAAACCGAGCACCAGGCCGGCGTCGCGGGCTTTGCCGAGGACCTGGATGCTGCGGATGGAGTCGCCGCCGAGGTCGAAGAAGTTGTCGTGACGGCCGATCCGGTCGACGCCCAGGACTTGGCTCCAGATGCCGGCCAGCTGCTCCTCGATGCCCGGCAGGGCTGGCTCGAACTCCGCGCCTGTGTCCGGTCGTTCACTGCTCGGCGCCGGTAGGGCGCGGTGGTCGAGCTTGCCTTGAGAGGTCAGCGGCAGCTCGTCGAGGAAGACGAAGTTGCGCGGGACCATGTAGCCGGGCAGATCCTCAGCGAGAGCGTCCCGTAGCTCCCCGATAGAGGGCGAGGCGCCGTTGTCGGCGACGAGGTAGGCGACCAGGTCGGCCTGGTCCTCTCCGAGGTCGTTGCGGACGATGACCACCGCCTGCCGGATGCCGCCCCGGCGACTCAGGGCCGCCTCGATCTCCCCCAGCTCGATCCGGAACCCACGCACCTTGACCTGACCATCACCCCGCCCCAGATACTCCAGCCCGCCATCGGCTCTCCACCGGGCCAGATCCCCACTGCGGTAGAGCCGCGCACCGGGCTCCCCACCCAGATGGTCAGGGACGAAGCGTTCGGCGGTCAGCCCCGGACGCCCGACATAGCCACGCGTCACACCAGGACCGCCGACATACAGCTCACCGACCACCCCGACCGGCACCGGCTGACCGAACGGGTCCAGCACATGGATGCGCAGGTCCGGCAGAGCGGAGCCGATCTGCGTGAACGCCCCGTCCAGTTGGTTCTCGGTGACCTCGGCGTAGGTGACGTGCACGGTCGTCTCGGTGATGCCGTACATGTTGACCAGCAACGGCTCCCGGTACCCGTGCCGCTCACCCCACCGCCGCACCGACGCACGATCCAACGCCTCACCACCGAACACCACGGCCCGCAACGCCAACTCATCCCGCCGCCGCGCGTCCACACCCTCGAACTGGCGGAACGCCGAAGGCGTCTGGCTGAGCATCGTCACCCGCTCGTCCCGCACCAACGCATAGAACGCGTCAGCGTCACGGCTGACCTCGTACGGAACCACCACCACACGCCCACCGCTGGTCAGCGCACCCCACATCTCCCACACCGAGAAATCGAACGCGAAGCTGTGGAACAGCGACCAGACGTCACCCCGGCCGAACGGAAGCCGCGCACGAACCGCTTCGAACAACCGCGTCACGTTGCCGTGCGCCACCGTGGTGCCCTTGGGGCGACCGGTGGAGCCTGACGTGAAGATCACATAGCACGCGTGCTCCGCACTCACCCTCGTAACCTCACGCGCCACCCGCTCCAGCGTCAGGTCACCCGTCTGCAGACCTTCCGCTTCACCAAGGTCGACGACCTCCCACGGGCCGTCCGGCACCAACGCCCCCGCAGCGCCGTGTGTGAGAACAAGACCAGCCTCCACGTCCTCCAACATGAACCGCATACGCTCCACCGGGAACCCGGTGTCCAACGGCACATACACACCCCCCGCAAGCAACACCCCAAGCGTCGCCACCACCGTCTCCAACGAACGCTCCACACACACCCCCACCGGAACCTCCGCACCCACCCCACGAC
>NZ_WMLF01000168.1 GCF_014156695.1 Streptomyces durbertensis
CCTGCCAGCTCCGCCGAGTGCGGATCGTCTGCCCCGTCGTGCGCCACCTGCCCCATGACATGGCACTTTAGTGCCGCTGTCCAGGAGGTGTCACCAGGGGTGCCCGCTACGGGGTACAACGTGCGATTGCTGCCGCCCACCCACCGGGATCCCCCAACATCCCCAACCCCGGTCGGTGGGCGGCAGACATGTTCTCCGGCCCCGTTGCCGGCGCTTTCCCGCCCTTCCCGGCTGGTTTCCGCCCGGCGAGACCGTCCTCCGAACCGCCCGTCAGGACGTGCCGAGGCGAGGCGGCTCCCGGCATGACGGGGCGGGCGTACCCCCGAACGGTCTAGGCTCCCGACATGCTCACGCCCAGCACGGACCGCCCCGTCCACGTCGTCGGCGCCGGCCCCGGCGGTCTTGCCACGGCCGCCGCGCTCCAGAGCCACGGGGTGCGCGCCCTGGTGATCGAGCGGGCCCAGACCGCGGGTGCCTCCTGGCGCGCCCGCCCCGACTCGTTGCGACTGCACACCACCCGTCGCCGCTCGGCCCTGCCCGGCCTCCGCATACCCCGTGCCGCCGGCCGCTGGCCGAGCGCTCCCGCGCTGGCCGACTACCTGGAGCGGTACGTCGAGCACCACGGCCTGGAGATCGCCACCGGCGTGGCCGTGAGCCGGGTCGACCGGGCCGACCCCGGGGACCCGGGTGCCGGCTGGCTGCTGCGGGCGAACGGCGGGCGGCTGCTGCACGCCCCCACGGTCGTGCTGGCCACCGGGCGGCACGCCACCCCGTTCGTCCCCGACTGGCCGGGCCTCGACGGCTTCCCCGGGGAGGTGCTGCACTCCGCGCACTACCGCGACGCCGGACGCTACAAGGGCCTGGACGTGCTGGTGGTGGGCGCCGGCAACTCGGGCGCCGAGACCGCGCTGGACCTCGTGCGCGGCGGGGCGGCGGCCGTACGCCTGGCGGTGCGGACACCGCCGCACGTGATGCGGCGCGCCACCCTCGGCTGGCCCGCCCAGTACTCCGCCGTCATGCTGCGCCGGGCCCCCGCCCTCCTGGGGGACGGACTGACCTGGGCCACACGCCGCCTCACCGGCCCCGACCTGACCGGCCAGGGCCTCCCCGGACCGGACGCGGGACGGTTCACCCGGGCCCGGCAGGGCGCGTTCCCGGTGCTGGTGCCGGGCTTCGTGCGGGCGGTACGGCGCGGCTGGATCCGCCCGGTGGCCGCCGTCGAGTCCTTCGACGGCCCCCGGGTGCGGCTGGCCGACGGCAGCCACCTCGCGCCGGACGTCATCGTCGCCGCCACCGGCTACCACTCGGGGCTCGCCGAACTGGTCGGCCATCTCGGTGTGTTGGACGAGTACGAACGCCCGCTCGCCCACGGCGCGCGCACCGCGCCCGGTGCCCCGCACCTCCACTTCACCGGCCAGACCAACCCGCTCAGCGGGACACTGCGCGAACTCGCCCTGGACGCCGAGCGCGTCGCGCGCGCCGTGAGCCGTGCGCACCGGCGACGCTCGGGTGGACGGGCCGCACCCGCGGAGTCCGCACCGGAGGCCACCACCGCGACGCGGGGGTGAACCACCGCCGTACGGCGGCGAGTCACGGCCACGCTGGAGTGAACCAGGGCTGCCCGGGGGCGAGTCACAGCCACGCGAGGGTGAACCACCGCCGGACGCCGCCTCCCCCGACCGGGGGACGCCCCGCCGCCGCCCGGCCCCGGCGGCGGGCCCCGGCGGCGGGCCCGCCCGGAACCCGTGGAACCGGGCGGAAGCGACAACCGCGACAATGAGCGGATGTCCACGCTGTTCGGCACAAGCACAACACCCCCGCCGCCCCTGCCGCTTGCCGGGCCGGCCCGCGGGTCCCGCCGGTGAGCGGGCGTACCCGGCCCCACGGGACCGAGCGGTGGGCGGCCGCCTGCTGGGGGCTGCTCGGTCTTGCCCTGGGCGCGGTGGCGGCCGTGCTGCTGCTCGTCCACGTCCCCGAACGACTGGACCGGGAGCGGGACTTCGACGCCGTAGGCCGGTGCGCGGCGGCTGATCCGCCCGCCGGGTGCGACCGGCTCGCGGCCACCGTGCGGGAGGCGGTCAGCGAGCACCGGAACCGCAAGACCTACCACCGGCTCACCCTGTCCGACACCGAAGGAACCACCCACCTGGTGGAGATGCTCGGCCGCCACCCGGTGTTCGACGCCGTCTCCCCCGGCGACCGGGTCACCATGACCGTGTGGCGCGAGCAGGTCCGCCGGGTGGACTTCGGCGGGTTGCGCCAGGAGACCACCGCGACTCCCACCGGCGCCTACCGGCTCCCCGCGGCCGCCGGCCTGTCGACCCTTGTGGGCTGCCTGGGCTTCCTGTGGGCCGCCTGGTGGTGGGCGCGCCGGAACGCCGAGTCCCCCGAGCGTGAGCCCCGGCAGGTGACCGTGGTGGTGCTCGCCGCGCTCGCCGGCGCGGGGATCGCCTTCGTCGCCCCGCTGGTCACCGGCGACATGCGGACGGCGCTGCTGGTCGCCGCCGTCGCCGAGCTGCCGGTGGCGGGGGTGGCGACGCTGCTCGTGCGGCACCACCGCCGCCACGCGGGACGGTCCTTCGGCGCGGCACCGCTGCCGCCCCGGGACGAACGCTGCTTCCCCGGCGGCGTGCTCGGGGACGTGCCGTACGCCGTGCCCGGTTACGACCATCTGGTGGCGGGGCCGGGATTCCTGGCGGCCACCCCGGACCCGACGGGCCGCGTGGCGCGGCGTCCGCTTCCCGGCACGCTGGTGGTGGAGCGGGTGCGACTCCCGCACCGCGGGGACCCCGGCGGGGTGCCGGCCCCGGGCAGCCACGTCGTGCAGTGCCGGGACGGTGAGACGCCGGTGTACATCGTCACCGACCGGGCGGACGTGCCCTGGGTGCTCGGCGCGTTGGACGCCCGGCGGGAAGTGCTGCCGCGCGGCGGGAGTGAGGAGGGCTGAGCCCGCCGCGGGGGCGCCGCGCTCGACGGGCGGCGGCGCTCAGGGACGGCGCGCGGCGGGGCTCAGACGGTGTTCAGCGCGGCGACGGGCGGCGGCGCCGCGTGAGTGGGGCGCTGGGCGTCCAGCTCGCACCAGATGCGCTTGCCTTGGGCGTCGCAGTCCCAGCCCCAGCGGTCGGCGAGGCCGTCGACCAGTTCCAGGCCGCGGCCGCCGGTGTCGTCTCCGCCCGCGTGCCGCCGGCAGGGGGCGCGGGTGCTGCCGTCGGCGACCTCGACCCGCACGGCGCACCCCTCGGCCTCGGCCTGCCGGGCGGGCAGCAGCATGCGCAGCACGGAGGGACATCCGGCGTGCACCACGGCGTTGGTGACCAGCTCGGAGATCAGCAGGATCAGCGTCTCGCCGAGTGGACCGTCAGCGCTGATGCCGCAGCCGGCCAGTCGGGAGCGGGCCCACCGACGGGCACGGCCGACCTCCATGGGATCGGTACCGATCTCCAGCTGTACCTGAAGCACGTGCACTGCTCACACCACCAAAACCGACAAAGTCACTGATCGTGACCCCGGAGCACCACAGCGTGCTGGATGGATCGCCTGCGGACAAGGGCTTCAGGCATATTCCGGCGCAAAGGAGTACACACACGCCGTCGTGTGCGAGGGCCGGCCGGCGGAGTCGAACACACTCCCGCACGGAAACGCGCCTGAAACACTCGCATTCATGTGAGCGTACCGGAGCACGCCCGGCGCCGCGGAAGTCGATCAGTCACGACCTGGTTTCATCTCCCGGCGCAGCCGCGAACCTGGTGCGCTCAGGCGGACAGCGGGCGGGCCGTCGCGTCGGTGGCCGCCGTCAGATCCGGGTAGCAGGCGAAGAGCCGGCGCACCCCGAGCGCGGCGAGCACCCGGTTGACGTGCGAGCCGTCCACCGCGCCGCGCGCCGGCAGGATCAGCCGCAGCCGGCCCGCGCACGAGTGCATCAACCGCCGCGAGGCGATCAGCACCCCGACCCCGCTGGAGTCGCAGAACAGCACCTCGGTCAGGTCCAGCACCAGGTCGCGACGGCCCTCGGCGACGGCGTCGTGCACGTGTTGCCTGACGAGAGGCGAGGTCACCAGGTCCAGCTCGCCGGACACCCGCAGGACGGCCCACTCCCCCCGCGACTCCTGCAACACCTTCAGCATGACGCGCCCTCTGCTCCCGGTCCGCGAGCCGGCACCGCCGGCTCCTCACCGCCTCGGCTGCCCTGCGGGCCGGCACCGAAACGAACTCCCCCACGCGAGCCTACGCGCAAGGTGTCCCCCTTTCCCTCACAGTTCCGGTCATCGCCGGTCGAATACGGCGACAAACAACCAGTATCAGCTGAGAATCGACACACAGGGGCGGTAAGTGCCCCCGGAATCGAGCACAATGTGACGAGACCACCACCATCCGCGATGGGCTTGGGGGCGCACATTGCCGCAAAGGGGCGTGCGTTGTCACCCCCTCGCACTACATTCGGGTAAGAGCGAAGGGCTGGGGGCGGATCAGCATGGCGCACGACACACCACCCCGCTGGGACCGCAAGATGCAGCAGCGGCTGTCCCGCGGGGAGGCGGCGGCACTCGGCGAGCTGTACGACCAGTTCGCGGTGCTGGTCCACGGCCTCGCCCACCGCGTCCTGGAGGACGAGGACGAGGCGGACGCCGTCACCCGGGAGATCTTCGCCCGGATCTGGGAGCATCCCGAGCGCTTCGACCCGCGCAAGGGGTCGATGCGCTCGTGGATCGCCGGCCTGACACAGGAGTTGTCCGTACAGCGCCTCCGGCGGCACCGCTCGGCCGACCGCCCGGCGGAAGTGGTGGAGCAGCAGGTCGCGGCGGCCTCGGCGGCCGCCCGCGCCGACTACATCAGGAACAGCATGCCCGCCTCGCTGCGCGCGGCGCTGGAGTTGGCGTACATTCACCGCAGGGACTACCGGCAGACGGCCCTCCAACTCGGCGTCACGGAGGACGAGGCCAGACGCCGGTTGCGGCTGGGGCTCCAGTTGCTGTCCACAGCCGCGAGCGGCGCCCTCCCGGCGCTCGGCCGACCAGGACTCGGGAGTGAGCGGTGAACGATCCGCAGGAGCCGGGGCGCGCTCCGGGCGACGAGGGCCCCGCCCGCGGGCCGCTCATCCCGCCGCCGCGCTCGGCCGCCGACGACCGTCCGCCGCGAGCCAGACCGCCGCGCCCGCGAGGCGTCCCCTCACCGAGGGCGGGCTCCCCACCGCCCACGGCACCCCCGAGCGGCACGGGCGACCGCGCCCGCCGCCGCCCCGAGCGCGCGGACCACGCCGACGCCGTACAGCCGCTGCGCCCGGTGCCGACCCCGGTGGAACCGGAGCCCCCGGAGCCCGTGCAGGCCGCGGCGGCCGCCGAGCGCTGGACGGACGCGGTGCCGCCCGAACCCGCCGGGGCGTCGGCGGGCGACCGGCGACCGCCCGGCGACAGCGAGCCGTCCACGGCCCAGGCGCCACCCGACGACACCGGATCCCACCGCGCAGGCGGTGAACCCGGGGCGGGCGGCACGGCCGCGCGGGCCGAGCCCGGCCGACCGTCGGCCGCCGCGGGGTTCGACCACCGCGTGCTGAAGTCGCTGCTCGGCGCCTGGGCGTTGGCCGCGTGCTCAGCTCAGGAGACCGCTGCCGTCGAGGCGCACCTCACCGACTGCGCGCCGTGCGCCGGGGAGGCCCTGCGACTGCGCGACGCCGTGGCGCTGCTGCATCCCGAGGACAACCTCGACCTCGATCCGCGCCTGCGGAGCCGGGTGCTGGAGGGTGCGTTGGGCCGTCGCCCGGCGCGCATACCGATACCCGACTGGGCCGAGCCGTTCGACGCCGAGACGGCCCGACTGGACGCGCTGCTGCGGGACATGGCCGACGCCGAGTGGCGGGCCCCGGTCCGGCTGCGCTGGTTCGAGGGCGAGCGGGAGCACTCGCGCACGGCGACGGTCGCCGAGGTCATCGCCCACCTGACGGCGGTGGACGGCCTGCTCGCCGGCCAGTTGGGCTTGCCCGACCCGCTCGCCGCCCTCGCCGACGAGCCCGGCGGGCCGCCGCTCGCCACGCTGGTCGACCCGGCGAGGCGCACCGAGGCCTACTGGCGCTCGGCTGTCACGCCCGAGGGCCGTCTGGTGCACGGACCCTGGCGGGAGCAGACGCACGCCCTGATGCGCGGCGCCTCGTTCGCGGACGCGACGGCGGCCGAACGCGAGGTGCGCGGCGTCCGGCTGCCGCTGCGGGACGCCTTCCTCGACCGCGCCTTCGAGTGCTGGACGCACGCCGTGGACATCGCCGACGCCGTCGACTACCCGCATCCGGCGCCGGAGGGCGCCCATCTGCGCCAGCTGATCGGGCTGGCGGCCCGCACCCTGCCCTTTGTGCTCGCCGACCGGCGCCGGGCCGGACTCGCCGCCCAACCCAGGCACCTGTCGGTGGCCGGGGCGCCCGGCCGCACGCTGCACCTGGAGGTCGAGGGCAGCGGCGGAGGCGACTGGTACATCGCACTGGACAACCCCACGGCCGACGCCGGGCCGGAGGGCGCGGTCGCCCATGTCGCGATGGACGGCGTGGAGTTCTGCCAGCTTGTCGCCGGCCACGTCTCCCCGCTCGACGCGGCGGCGGGCGCGGAGGGCGACCCGCAGGCCATCCGGGACGTGCTCTTCGCCACCGCCTCGATGTCGAGGCTGTGACGGACGGGGCGCGCGGTCCGGACGGCGTCACCGCGCCGTCCGGACCGGGTCAGGGCGGCGTCAGGCGAAGACCACCGTGCGGTGCCCGTTGAGCAGCACCCGGCGCTCGCTGTGCCACTTCACCGCGCGCGCCAGCGCCTGGCACTCCACGTCCCGTCCGACGGCGACGAGCTGTTCGGGCGTCGCCTCGTGGCCGACGCGCTCGACCTCCTGCTCGATGATCGGGCCCTCGTCGAGGTCCGCGGTCACGTAGTGCGCCGTCGCGCCGATCAGCTTCACGCCCCTGGCGTGCGCCTGGTGGTACGGCTTGGCGCCCTTGAAGCTCGGCAGGAAGGAGTGGTGGATGTTGATGATCCGCCCCTCCAGCGCCTTGCACAGGTCGTCCGAGAGCACCTGCATGTAGCGCGCGAGCACGACCAGTTCGACGCCCTCCTCGCGGACGAGGTCGAGCAGCCGCGCCTCCGCCTCCGCCTTGGTGTCCCGGGTCACCGGGACGTGATGGAACGGCACACCGTAGGAGGCGGCGAGCTCCGCGAAGTCGGTGTGGTTGGAGACCACCGCGGCGATCTCGACCGGCAGCGCGCCGATCTTCGCGCGGAAGAGCAGGTCGTTCAGGCAGTGGCCGAAGCGGCTGACCATGATGATCACCCGCGTCCTGCGGTCGGCGTGGTGCATCTGCCAGTCCATGTGGAACGAGTCGCCGATCGCCGCGAAGCTCGCCCGCAGCTTCTCCAGCGTCGCCGGGGCCTCGGCGCTGAAGTGCACCCGCATGAAGAACAGGCCCGTGTCGTGGTCGCCGAACTGCTGGCTGTCCTCGATGTTGCAGCCGGTCATGAACAGGTAGCTGGAGACCGCGTGCACGATGCCCTGTTTGTCCGGGCAGGACAGCGTGAGGACGTACTGCTCGGGCCGGGGTGACCGACCGGTTCCGGCGGCGGCCGGCTGGTTCGACTGGCTCGGGCTCGACGGGCTCGATGGACGCGACGCACTCATGGCAACAGCGTCCCACATCGCAGGCGCCGCACCGGACGCCCGACCGCCAGTCGGACGGCCGGGTGGACGCGCGGTGGCCCGCGTCGGCGCGCGGGCGGTTCCCCGCGCGGGCGCCTCACACGGCGCGCAGCATGATCGCCAGCACGTCGAGCGACTTCGGCGGCTCGTCCGGGTCCTCGCCGTCGTTGACGGTCAGCAGTACGTGCGCCTCCCGCGCCGCCAGCGTCGCCTCCGGCCAGCCCGGGTGCTCCAGGTAGGAGGCGGCGGGGGCGTCGGCGCCGACCTGGTGCACGATGCGCAGCACCCGGAGCACGGCGGCGTCCACCGCGGCCGCCTCACGGGCGTCGCGGAAGATCGTGCCCACGTACTTCTCCGCCGACCAGCTGTCCAGCCAGGTGTCCTCCACCAGCCGGTAGACCGCGTCCGTGACGTCGCCGTAGCCCGGCAGGCCGGCCAGCCAGCACTCCCGCTGGAAGACGGGGTCGGACAGCATGTGCAGCGCTGAGCGCACGTTGCAGCGCCAACGCCACCAGGGCACGTCTTTCACCGGCATGTCGCCCATGGTGGGGGAACGACTGCCACGACGGGAAGACCTATCGGCGGTTCGCACAGTCCTCGATCGTACGTTCCGAGGACAAACGGCACGGCCCGCCCCCTCCAATTCACCCGGTCGTCACCATGAGTTCCCCGGTCATCACTCGGTCGTTACGAGCGGCGCGGCAGGGTGCATGGACATGACCGCTCGGCGCCGTACCCCGCCCAGTCCGAACGCCTCGCGCACCTCGAACGACCGGCGCGCCTCGACCACCACCCGCCGCCCACCGCGCGTCGCCGCGCTCGGCACCGCCATGGCCATGGCCGGTGTCGCCCTGCTCAGCGGCTGCGGCGGCCTGCCCGGCCTCAACGGCGGCAGCGCCTCCGGGGACCCGATCACGGTGATGACCTGGGCACCGGTGAAGACCCAGGCCACCAACATGCCCGGAATGCCCGCGCTTGCCAAGACCTACGCACGCTGGGTCAACGCCAACGGCGGCATCGCCGGCCGCAAGCTCCGCGTGATCACCTGCAACGAGGGGAACGACAGCGTGCGCGCCGCCGCGTGCGCCAAACGCGCCCGCGACGAGGGCGCGCTGGCCGTCGTCGGCTCCTACAGCCAGCACGGCCACTCCTTCATGCCGCACCTGGAGAGCGTCGGCATCCCCTACCTCGGCGGCTACGGGAACTCCGCCGAGGAGTTCACCAGCCCGCTCTCCTACCCGGTCAACGGCGGCCAGGCCGCGCTTGTCGCCGGCAACGGACGGCAACTCGCCGAACGCTGCGAGAAGGTCTCCCTCGTACGGCCCGACACCATCGCCGGCGACGAACTGCCCGGCCTGTTCAACGCCGGTCTGGCCGGCGGCAAGCGCGACCGGGCCACCGACGTGCGGGCCCCGGAGGACTCGGCCGACTACACCGCCGAGGCCGAGCGCGCACTCACCGCAGCGGGCGCGGGGAAGGCCCCCGCCGGCAGCGGCCCGGCCGGTAACGACCCCGTCGGCGGCGACCCCGCAGGCGGCGGAACCGGCATCGTGGGCGCGGCCGCCCCGGCCGAAGCACCCGGCTCCTGTGTGAGCGCCGCGCTCGGCGGCCGCACGTCCACCTTCTTCGACTCCTTCTTCCGTCAGCAGCGCGAACACGGCCGGGTGGAGATCGGCTCCGTGCTCGGCAGTGTCGAGCAGTCCCTGGTGAACCGCACCGGCGGCGGCAAGGGCCCTCTGGAGGGCGCCAACGTCACGAGTTGGTACCCCGCCGGCGGCGAACCCGTGTGGGACCAGATGAAGGACGTCGTCCGCGAGTACGCCTTCGGCGACAACCGCATCGACACCTACGACCCGGGCGTGCAGACCACCTGGGTCGCCTACACCGTGCTGCACCGGGTGCTGGAGACGCTCGACGGCGGCAAGGTCACCCGGCAGGCCATCCAACGCCAGCTCGACGTCGGCGACCCCGTCAGCACCGGCGGGATCACCCCGCCGCTCGGCTGGCGCTACGAGGACCTGCTCGGCACCCGCTCCTACCCGCGCCTGGTGAACCCGATGGTCAACTTCCAGCGGGTGGAGAAGGGCCGACTGGTCGCCGCCCAGCGCGACCCCGTCAACATCGCGTCGACGCTGGAAAGCGCCGGAAGCCGCTGAGACCTCCGCGGGTGGACGGGCCCGTTGAACGGCGGCGGGGGCACCGGGTGCGGCCGCCCCCGCCGAACCGCGTCCTCGCACCTCAGAGTTGGGTGGCCTGGCGCTCGGCGAGCCCGTACTGGCGGGCCGTCGGGTTCCACAGCCGGGCCGCCGCCTGCTTCGCCTGGGTCGCCTCACCACTGGCCCGGTTGGCGCGTGCCAGTTCGTTCGTCGACCGGGCCTGACCGTTGCGGCAGCCGCGCGGCCGGGCCACCCGGTCCGCCCACGCCGCGTAGTGGTCGTCAGCGGCGGCGGACGCCTTCCACGCCTTGGTGAGCTGCTCGGTCAACCGCTCGTGGTTCGGCAGCTCGTTCACCGAGATGCCCTCCAGCCTTGTCACCAGGCCGTTGCGCTGCCGCGCAGCGTCCCGCAGGTCGCTCGCCGCCTTCTCCAGGTTCTGGCACTTCCTGATGTTCTCGACCGATCTGATCACCGCGTCACGGCTGTTGTTGCTGTCGGCGAGCAACTTGTCCAGTGCCTTGGCCTGTTCCTCCGCCGGGTCCTTCGTCTCCTCCGGCTCCGGCGTCGGCTCCGGCTCCGCCGGATCCTCGACGGGCGGCGCGCTGGACACGGCCCCCTGCGGCTGGGTGGCCTCACCACCGCCGCTCTTGCCGCCCAACGCGGCACCGGCGACCAGACCTCCGGTGACCAGGACGGCAGCACCGGCCGCACCCAGCAGCAGCGGCCGCCGCCGGCTGCCGGCCGCGTCCGCCGCACGGCGCTCGGCCCGCGTACCGCCCGCCGGGGGCGCGCCCGCCTTCTGCTTGGCGCTCGCCTGCTCGAAGAGCGAGATGCTGCCCTCCGGCGCCCGGGACCGCGGACGCGCCGCACCGGCCGGCCGGAACAGACCCTCGAACTCCTCCGGCGTGCGGCGTTCCGCCTCCGAGTCCCCGGCCGCCGCGCCCCCCGCCGCACCGGAC
>NZ_WMLF01000169.1 GCF_014156695.1 Streptomyces durbertensis
GTGTATGCCAGGGGCGGGAATCACCGCCGAACGCCTGGGCATGGCCGGGCCGCGCGGCCCGGTCTTCGAGGACGTGGACGTCCAGGCGCCACCCGGTTCACTCGTCGCCGTGGAGGGCCCCTCCGGCTCCGGGCGCACCTGTCTGCTGCTGGCCCTCACCGGCCGCATGCGCGTGACCTCGGGGACCGCGCGCGTCGGAGGGCATCCGCTGCCGAAGAAGATGGCCGCGGTCCGCGCGGTCTCCGCGCTCGGCCCGGTGCCCGGCGTCACCGACCTCGACCCGGCGCTCACCGTCGCCGAGCAGCTGCGCGAACGGTCGCTGCTGCGCCGCTACCTGCGCGGCTGGCGGCTGGAGCGGAACACCGAGCGGCAGGCCCGCATCCGGGCGGCGCTCGACCTCGCCGGCCTCGACCCCGACACGCTCACCCGGGGGCTGCGCACCACCGTGCGGGACCTGGAACGGCTGGAGGAGCTGCGGCTGGGCGTGGCGCTCGCCCTGCTGGACGGGCCACGCCTGCTGGCCGTCGACGACCTCGACATGAAGCTGTCGGACGCCGAACGGGCGTCGGCCTGGGACCTGCTGCGGACGGTCGCCGACAGCGGCGTCACCGTGCTGGCGGTGTGCAGCCAGGCACCGCCGGACGCCCTTGTCGTCCGCACGGGCGCAAGGGGCACCGACAAGGACGACAAAGCCGTCATGGACGACGAGGCCGTCACGGACGACAAGACCGCCACCGGCGGCAAGACCGACGGCGCGACGGAGGCCGACGGCGGGACCGACGCCGACGGCGAGGACACCACCACCGTGAAGGGGGATGCCGACGATGCGCTCGCCGAGGCTCGCCGCGCTTGAGCTGAAGCGTTTCGGCAGGGGGAAGCTGCCACGCGCGGCGATGGCCGCGATGCTGCTGATCCCGCTGCTGTACGGGGCCCTGTACCTGTGGTCGTTCTGGAACCCGTACGACCGGCTCGACCGCATCCCGGTCGCCCTGGTCAACGAGGACCGGGGCACCACGGTGAAGGAGGACGACGGCGACAGGCGGCGGATCACCGCCGGCGACGACATCGTGGAGGGCCTGCGGGACAGCGACACCTTCGACTGGCGGGAGGTCGACGCCGCCGAGGCGGAACGCGGTGTCGCCGACGGCACGTACTACCTGTCGCTGACGATCCCCGACGACTTCAGCGCCAAGGTCGCCTCCAGCTCGGGTGACGACCCGGAGACCGGCGCGCTGCGCGTCCACACCAACGACTCCAACAACTACATCGTCGGGCAGATCTCGCGGACGGTGTTCTCCGAGGTGCGCGCCTCCGCCTCGACCCGCACCTCCGGCGGCTTCTACGACCGCATCTTCATCTCCTTCTCCTCCCTCCACAAGGCCACCTCGGACGCCGCCGACGGCGCCAAGGAGCTGGACGACGGCCTGGGCAAGGCGAAGGACGGTTCAGGGGAGCTGGCCGACGGTTCGGCGAAGGCCAAGCAGGGCAGCGCCGACCTCAAGCAGGGCGTGGGCGACCTGCACCGGGGCAGCGCCCGCCTTGTCGAGGGCACGGGGAAGTTGACCGAGGGCACCAAGCAGCTCGTCGACGAGGTGAACAAGCGCACGAAGCAGCTGGAGCCGCTGGCCAAGCCGAAGGCCGGTGAGGACATCGCGACCGTGGCCGGCGAGGTCGCGGACGGCGCCGCCACGGCCCGGCGGGTGGTCGCCGCACTGCCCCGGGACTCCCAGGAGTCGGCCCGGCTCGGCCGCCGGGCGGCCGACGGTTCGGCGAAGGTCTACTCGGCCGTCTGCGAGCGCCCCGGCGGGCTGCCCGCCCCGGGCGAGGGCACCGCGCCCGGCAGCGACGGCGACGGCGGCGGCGAGGCGGCGGGACCCGACGACAGCGCCACGCGCTCGGTGTCCCCCGCCGACGGCGTGGACTGCGCGGAGTTCAAGCGGAACGTCGACGAGGGCCGCAAGGCCGCCGAGCTGGCCGAGACGGTGAGCAAGCACGTCAGGGAGAACGGCGGCAACCTCGACAGCCTTCAGCGGGACCTCGCCAAGCTGGAGCGGACCGCCCGGGAGATCGAGAAGCGGGCGCCGAACCTCGGCGCCGAGCTGGACAAGGCCGTCCGGGACGCCAACGCCCTGCACCGGGGCGCGCAGAGCATCGACAAGGGCATGCGTCAGCTGAACACCGGTCTGGCCTCCGCCGCCGGCGGCGCCGGCCGCCTCGACAGCGGCCTGGCCGACATCTCCTCCGGCGCCCGCTCGTTGGACGGCGGCCTGTTCAAGCTGGCCGACGGCTCCGGCGAGCTGTCCAAGGGGCTGCGGGACGGCGCGGAGAAGATCCCCGACTACGACAAAAAGGACCGCGAGGAGCGCAGCGAGGTGATGGCCGACCCGATCCGGCTGGTCACCGAGAACAGCAACGCGGCGGCCAACTACGGCACGGGCTTCGCGCCGTACTTCATCCCGCTCTCCCTGTGGGTCGGCGCGATGGTCTGCTACATGCTGCTGGCGCCGCTGAACCGGCGTGCGCTGGCCGCCGGCGCTCCGGCGTGGCGCACGGCGCTGGCCGGTCTGCTGCCGGTGGCCGCCATCGGGGTGGCGCAGGTGCTGACGCTGATGGCGGTGCTGCGCTACGGCCTCGGTCTGGAGATGGACCGCGCCGCCGGCACGGTGGGCTTCCTGCTGCTGGTGACGGTCTGCTTCGCGGCGATCATCCAGTGGCTGAACGCCAAGTTCGGCCCGGCGGGCCGCATCCT
The DNA here is from genome assembly GCF_014156695.1 of Streptomyces durbertensis. Taxonomy (GTDB): domain Bacteria; phylum Actinomycetota; class Actinomycetes; order Streptomycetales; family Streptomycetaceae; genus Streptomyces; species Streptomyces durbertensis. Next base: position 2,750 of record NZ_WMLF01000169.1, read on the forward strand.
GGTGCTCGCCGTGCTGATGCTCCAGCTGACGTCGGCGGGCGGCACCTACCCGGTGGAGACCAGCCCCGGCTTCTTCAACGCGATCCACCCGTTCCTGCCGATGAGCCATGTGGTGGCGGCGCTGCGGGTGCTGATCACCGGAGGCGACCTGGGCGCGGTGTGGCAGGCGTGCGGCGTGCTTGTTGCCTTTACCGTGGGTGCTCTCGCCCTCACGGCGCTCACCGCGCGTCGCAGTGCCGTGTGGACGATGAAGCGGCTGCATCCGGAGCTGTCCCTGTGACGGCCCGGACCGGAACCCGACGAGGAGAGGACCGCATGAGGAGAAGACCGGCCAGATGAGGACAGACAGCGGCACGGGCACCCGGGGCGGCGCCCGCCGGGCGGCCACCCGGCAGAAGCTCTACGAGGCGGCGGTGACGCTCATAGCCGAGCAGGGTTTCTCCTCCACCACCGTGGAGGAGATCGCCGAGCGCGCCGGCGTGGCGAAGGGCACCGTCTACTACAACTTCGCGAGCAAGACCGAACTGTTCGAGGAGTTGCTGAAGCACGGCGTCGACCTGCTGAGCGGTGAGCTGCTCGAAGCCTCCCGAGCCGCCGCCGGAGGCGGTGGCAGCCGGGTGGACGAGCTGGACGCGATGATCCGGGCCGGGCTGCTGTTCATCGACCGCTATCCGGCCTTCACCCAGCTGTACGTGGCCGAGCTGTGGCGGACCGGGCGGGCCTGGCAGGACACGCTGATGGTCTCCCGGGCGCGGGCGGTCGCCGTGGTGGAGGAGGTGCTGCGCAGGGGCGTCGCGGAGGGCGAGTTCAGCGCCGAGATCGACGTGCAGCTCACCGCGGCGGCACTCACCGGGATGGTGCTGGTCGCGGCGCTGGACTGGAAGGCGTTCCAGGCGGAGCGCTCGCTGGACGAGGTGCACGCGGCGCTGTCGCTGCTGATCCAGGGGAGGGTGGGCGGCGACGGTCGGTGCCGGTAGCCCCGGCACCGACCGCGCCCCCTCGTTCCCCCCGCTCCCCCTGGCGGACCGGCGTGGCCGACGCCGGTCCGGTCGCGGCCGGTCGGCCCGCCGCTCCGCCACCACGTGTCGGCGGTGCGCGGGCCGCCCCGCCGCACACCACTGTGCCGCCCGGGTGCGGTGCGGCCCATCCGCGCGGGTACTCAACTCCCGCCCTGAGTAGGAGTACTCAGTCCGCGGTGGCGCCCGTCCCGATACGATCGCCGCCGTGTCCGTACTTCCTCTGATCTTCACCAGCGGCTGGGCCAGCGGCATCAACGCCTACGCCGTCGTCCTGCTGCTCGGCCTGTTCGGCGCGACCGGCGTCTCCGACGACGTGCCGGAGGCGTTGCAACGCCCCGACGTGCTGATCGTCGCCGGCGTGCTGTTCCTGGTGGAGGCCGTCGCCGACAAGATCCCGTACGTGGACAGCTTCTGGGACGCGCTGCACACCGTCGTGCGACCGGTGGCCGGCGGTGTGGTGGCGGCGCTGCTCGCCGGCGAGGACGGTTCGCTGTCGCAGCTCGCGGCGGGCGCCGTCGGCGGCACCACGGCGCTGGTCAGCCACCTGGTGAAGGCGGGCACCAGGATGGCCGTCAACACCTCGCCGGAGCCGGCCAGCAACATCGTGGTCAGCCTGCTGGAGGACCTGACCGTCGCCGGTGTGGTCACCTTCGCGATCTTCCATCCGGTCGCGGCGTCGATCGTCGCCGCCGTCCTGCTCCTGCTCGGCATCCTGGTCAGCTTCTTCCTGGTACGCCGCATCCGGGCCTTCCTGCGCCGCCGCCGCGAGAGGCGGCTCGCGAAGCGGCAGGGGCTGGCGGGGCCACCCGCCGGCTAGCAACCCCGCTCCCGCCGCGTGGGGAGGGTTCCGGTACTGGTCAGCGAGGCGGATACAGTCCCAGCCATGGCAGAGATCGTGGTCATCGGAGCCGGAATGGGTTCGCTCGCGGCGGCGGCGCGGCTGGCCGTCGCCGGGCACCGGGTCGCCGTGTACGAACGCGGCGAGACATACGGCGGCGCGCTGGGCCGCTTCGAGAAGGACGGCTTCGTCTTCGACACCGGGCCTGGCCTGCTGCCGCTGCCCGCCGTGTGGCGGGACCTCTTCGTCAAGACCGGCAAGGCCGCGCTGGAGGACCGCGTCGAGCTGCGGCAGGTCGATCCCGACGTACGCCACGTCTTCGAGGACGGCCGGGAGTTGACGCTGCCGGCGGCCTCCCGCGCCGGTGTCATCCGCGCGCTGGACGAGGCGCTGGGCGCGGGCACCGGCGAGCGCTGGACGGCGCTGGTGAACCGCGCCCGCACCGCCTGGGACGCCACCCGCCGTCCACTGCTGGAGGAGCCGCGCACCGTCGACGGCCCGCACCAGCCGCTGCCGGACCCCTACCCGGCGCGCCGGCGCGGCCTGCTGCGGCGGCGGACCCCCACGCTGGCCGAGATCGCCCGGGACGAGCTGCGCGACCCGGAACTGGAGCGGATGCTGTGCTCCGCCGCCCGCCTGTACGGGCTCGACCCCCGGACCGCGCCGGCCGCCGCGTCGGTGCTGGTCTACCTGGAGCAGACGTTCGGGAGCTGGTACCCGCTCGGCGGCATGCGGGCGCTGGCCGACGCCGTGCACCAGCGCTGTCTGGAGCGCCGGGTGGAGTTCCACTACGGCGCCGAGGCGGCGGGCGTGGTCGTCGAGGAGGGCCGGGCCGTCGGCGTCCGGTTCGCCGACGGCACGACGGTGGACGCCGACGCGGTCGTCGACGGCACCGGACGGCTCGCCCCCGACGACGTCCCGGCCGACCCGACCGCTCCCGAGGGCGGCCACTCCCCCGCGGACGCCACCGCCCGGCACACGCTGCTGCTCGCCCTGCGCGGGCCGCGTCCCGCCGGCACCGTCCACCGGACGGTGGTCCACGGCGACGAACCGGTCAGCGTGCTGCGGCCGGACGATCCGAGCCTCGTGCCCGCGCCGGCGGAGTACGAGGCCGTGACGGTCTCGACCGTCGTACCGGCGGGCACGGTGCCGGGCGAGGACGACGTGCGGAGGCTGTTGGCGGCCGCCGGGCGGGCCGTGCCCGACCTCGACGACCGACTGCTGTGGCACGTCTCCCGCACCCCGGCGGACACGGAGGCGGAGACCGGCGCCCCGGGCGGCGCGGTGCCGCCGCCGGCGCTCGCCGGCCGCCCGCTGCCGGCGGCCAACTCGGGCCGGTTCAAGGGCTGTTACGCGGTCGGCGGCTGGGCGCATCCGGGCGGCGGACTGCCGCACGCCGGGATGTCGGGCGCGATGGCCGCCGGGCTGTTCGTGGAAGGCGCGGACTGGCGCGGCTCCCGCTGAGGCCGCGTCCGCGGCGGGGCCGTCAGTAGCGCTGCTGCGGGTCGTAGTAGCCGGGCTGCCCGTCGGCGGGCGGCTGCGGCGGCTCTTCGGTAGCCCGCTGCTGCGGCACCCAGACACCGCCGGGCGGCGTCTCCTGGTAGCCGGGCTCCGGCGTCTGGTAGCCGGCGTAGGGCTGGTCGCCGTAACCGGAGTAGGTCTGGTCGCCGTAGGACGGGGTGCCCTGGTCGTCGTAGCCCTGGCCCGGGTAGCCCGAGGTGTTGTACCCCTGCGTGTCGTAGCCCTGGGACCCGTGGGACCGGGGGTCGTAGCCCTGGGCGTCGTAGGGCCGGTTGTCGTACGACGGGGTGCTGTAGCCCTGCGGGTCGTAGCCCTGCGTCTGCGCGCCCTGGTCGCCGTAGGACTGGGTGGAGGCGTCGTCGCCGTAGGGGCCGGGGTGGCCGAGGTACTGCTCGGCGGCTCCGTAGCCGAACGCCGGGCTGTGCTGGTCCTGGGAGGTCGGGTCCGGCGGGGTGCCGGGAAGCCCCTGGTCGGGCCAGCCCGTCGCCGCGTAGGAGCCGGTGTCGTAGGAGGCCGTGCCGTACGAACCGGTGTCGTAGGAGGCCGTGTCGTAGGAGCCGGTGTCGTAGGAGGCCGTGCCGTACGAACCGGTGTCGTAGGAGGCGGTGCCGTAGGTGCCGGCGTCGTAGGCGGGGGTGCCGCCTGCGGGGGTGCCGCCGGTCGGGTCGGAGGAGGCCCAGGCGCCGCCGGCGGCCGGTGTGCCGTACGTGTCGGCGGCGGTGCGGGGGGCGTCCTCCGGCTCGGCGCGGTCGTAGACGCCGTACTGGCCGGTGTCGTCCGGCATCGGCTGCGGCAGGTAGCTGGCGGTCTCCTCCAGCTGGGAGACCTTCAGGACGGGTTCGGCGTCGGCGGGGGGCGGGGCGGACGGCTCGCCGCCCTCGGCCCTGCGCCGCCGGCTGGTGCCCGGTTTCCCGCCCAGTGACCAGCCGGTGGAGAAGCCGCTGCGGAAGGACAGCGTCACGAACAGCTGGCCGGCGCCGAAGGCGACCGCGCCGAGCAGGATGACCGCGATCAGCTGCGTCAGCACACCGAGGACCACACCGAGGAAGCCGAAGAACGCCAGCAGCCTCCAGCGCAGTCGCGCCTTGTACTGGAGCAGTACCTCACCGAGGAGCCAGACGGCGACGCAGCCGAACGCTATGTAGAGGACCGCCCAGCCCATGTACGCCCTCCCGGCGAGACTAGGGCCTCTCGTGCAGCCCCAGGTTCTCGTAGATCTCCAACGTCGCCGTGGAGTGGTTGAGGGTGATGAAGTGAAGACCGGGGATGTCCTCGTCCATCAGCCGACTCGCCAGCTCCGTGGCGTACTCGATTCCGATCGAGCGTACAGCGGCCGGGTCGTCCTTGACCGCCAGGATGCGCTCCGCCAGTTCGGGCGGGAACGTGGCGTTGCTCAGCCGCGCGAACCGTTCGATCTGCCGCACGTTCGTGACGGGCATGATCTCCGGGATGATCGGGGTCTGGCAACCCGCCGCCGCGACCCGGTCGCGCAGCCTCAGGTAGTCCTCGGGGTAGAAGAACATCTGGGTGATGGCGTAGTCGGCGCCGGCCCGGCACTTGTCGACGAAGTGCCGGATGTCGCTCTCCCAGTCGGTGGAGCGGGGGTGCATCTCGGGGTAGGCGGCCACGCCGACGCAGAAGTCGCCGGCCTCCTTGATCATCTCGACCAGTTCGACGGCGTACGTCACGCCCTCGGGGTGCGGCACCCACTCGCCCATCGGGTCGCCCGGCGGGTCGCCGCGCAGCGCGAGCATGTTGCGGATACCGGCGTCCGCGTACTGGCCGATGATGTTCCGCAGCTCGGCCCGCGAGTGGTTCACGGCGGTCAGGTGGGCGACGGGGGTGAGCGTGGTCTCGGCGGCGATGCGCTCGGTCGCCCGGACGGTGCCCTCCCGGGAGGAGCCGCCTGCGCCGTAGGTCACCGAGACGAAGGTGGGGCGCACCGCCTCGATCCGCCGGATGGCGTTCCACAGGGTGCGCTCGCCCTTCTCCGATCGCGGCGAGTTGAACTCGAAGGAGTACGACTGCTCGCCGGAGGCGAGCAGCTCACGGATGGTGAGCGCGCGGTCCGTTCTGGTGGATGCGATACCGAGGGCCATGTCACGCAGGCTAACCCTCGGGTAGGGCTCTGAGCAGCGGCGTCCATCAAGTGGACCGTGATCGTTCGTGAATTGGCCGATCAACGACCCCGGAGGCGCTTGCTCAGCTCGGTCGCCGCGTGGTAGGGATCCGCGGCCTCGGTGAGGGCGCGGACCACCACGACCCGGTCGGCGCCGGCCTCCAGCACCTGGTCGAGGTTGTCGGCGTTGACCCCGCCGATCGCGAACCACGGACGGTCCGAGCCGGTCTCGGCGGTGCGCCTGGCGGCGTGCCGGACGAGGTCGAGGCCGGGGGCGTGCCGGCCGGGCTTGGTGGGGGTCGGCCAGCAGGGGCCGGTGCAGAAGTAGTCGACGCCCGGGTCGGCGAGTGCGGCGTCCACCTCGGCCTCCGCGTGGGTGGAGCGGCCGATCAGCACGTCGTCCGGGGTCGGTCCCAGGATCGCGCGGGCGGCGGGCACCGGCAGGTCGCCCTGGCCGAGGTGGAGCACGTCGGCACCGGCCGCGTGCGCCACGTCGGCGCGGTCGTTGACCGCCAGCAGCCGGCCGTGCCGGCGGCAGGCGTCGGCGAACACGGCCAGGTGGTCCAGCTCCTCGGCGGCCTCCATGCCCTTGTCGCGCAGCTGGACGATGTCCACTCCGCCGGCGAGGACGGCGTCCAGGAACCCGGGGAGGTCGCCGCGCTCACGCCGGGCGTCGGTGCACAGGTACAGCCGGGCGTCGGCGAGCGCGGCCGTGGCCGAGGACACGTGGGACATGGGCCCCTCCTGGACAGGGCGCCCGGGCCCGCCCCTGGCGGAGAACCAGAAGCAGGGCCCGGACGCCTACGGTGTGGTGGCGGTCAGACGGCCAGCGCCTGCGCGCGCCGCTTGACCTCGGTGCCGCGATTCTCCCGCAGCGCCTGCGCCGGGGTGCCGGGCAGGGTGTCGTCGGGAGTGAACAGCCACTCCAGCATCTCCTCGTCGGTGAAGCCGTCGTCGCGCAGCAGCGTGAGCGTCCCCGACAGGCCCTTGATCACGCGGCCGTCGCCGATGAAGTCGGCCGGGATCATCAGTACCCGGTTCTCGCCCCGCCGGACGGCGATGAGCTGACCCTCCCTGATCAGCTGGCGGACCCGGGTCACCTCGATCCCCAGCCGCTCCGCCACCTCGGGGACGTTGAGCCAGGCGGGGACCAGTGCATCTGTCTTCGTGTCGATCTCGGTCACGAGTCCAAGCCTGCCACCAGTGACCGGCAATCACCTACCCCCCGCCGCCGAAGCGGCCTTCTTCAGCGGTACGGCGGGGTCCTCGGCCAGCCTCCGGTCCAGCCCCGCGCCGCGTTCGATCAACCGGCGGCCCTGCGCCAGGTCGCGCGGCCGGCCCACGGCCAGCAGCGCAGTCAGCCGCCCCTCGCGCAGCCAGCACACCGACCACGAGGCGCCGCCCGGGTCGCCGCGCCAGAGCAGTTCCTCACCCTCACCCGGGTGGCCGGCGAACTGGATGAAACGGCCGAACTGCTCGGACCAGAAGTAGGGGACGGGGTCGTAGGGCTCGACCGCGCTGTCCACGGCCTGGCCGCTGTCCCCGCCGACCATGTCGAGCGCGACGGAGCGCGGTCCCTGGAGCGCGTTGTCCCAGTGGTGCACCAGCAGCCGCCGCCCGTAGCGGCGGGACGGGAAGGAGGCGCAGTCGCCGACCGCGTAGACGTCGGGCACCGAGGTCCGCAGCCACTCGTCGACGAGAACGGCGCCGTCCTGCCCCAGCTCGACGCCGGAGCCGGCGAGCCAGCCCGTCGCCGGCCGCGAGCCGATGCCGACCACCACGGCGTCCGCCGACAGGACGGTGCCGTCGGCCAGCTCCACCTCGCCCGGCCGCACGGCGGTCACCGCGACACCGGTGCGCAGTTCGGCGCCGGCCTCGGCGTACCACTGCCGCATCGGCGCCGCCACCTCCGGCGGCAGGGCCCCGGCCAGCGGCTGTCCGCCGGCCTCCACGACCGTCACCGGGCAGCCCATCTCCCGGGCGGCCGTGGTGAACTCGGCGCCGATCCAGCCGGCGCCCACCACCACGACCGGCCGGGCCTCGGCGAGCACCGGGCGGAGCGCCCGGGCGTCGTCCAGGGTCCGCAGCAGATGGACCCCCGGCACCCCCTCCGCGCCGGGCAGCAGCAGTGGCTCGGAGCCGGTCGCGACCACCAGCCGGTCGTACGGCACCTCGCCGGCGTCGGTCTCGATGACACGGCGGTCGGGGCGCAGCGCCGAGACCTGCCGGCCGAGGTGGAGTTCCACGTCCAGCGCGGCGAAGTCCACCTCGAAGGTGGAGCCCTCCGCCTTCCCGGTGAGCACCGCCTTCGACAGCGGCGGGCGGTCGTAGGGCGGGTGCGCCTCCGCGCCGACGACGGTCACGGGGCCGGACCAGCCGGCCTCCCGCAGCTGTACCGCCGTCTGCACCCCGGCCAGGCCGGCGCCGACGATCAGCGCGTGCGGTTCTGCTGTCTGAGCACTCTGAGGGGTCACCCCGTCACCATAGGCTCTGCCGCCCCCGCCGCCGACGCGGCCCGTCCCCGCG
>NZ_WMLF01000017.1 GCF_014156695.1 Streptomyces durbertensis
AGCTGTGTATAAGAGACAGCCCCTACGGCCAGCAGCCGGGACCGAACCCGTACTACCAGCAGCCCACCCACCCCATGCCGTCCACCGGCATGCCGCAGGGCGGCGGGAGCAAGAAGCTGCTCGTGATCATCGCGTCGGTGGTCGCGGTCGCGCTCGTCGCGGTGACGGCCGTCTTCTTCGCCACCCGCGGCGGCGATACGGACGACAGCGCGAACAAGGGCGACAAGAAGTCCGGGGAGACCAGCGGCGGCACCGAGGGCGGCGGCGGTGACGAGGGCGGCGGTACCGGCGGCAGCGGCCCCGACGCCATGCGCGACGTGCCGCCGACGACCGTGCCCAAGCAGGACCAGGACGCGGAGATCGCCTGGCAGGCCAAGGTCCCCGAGGGCTTCCAGGTCGACACCAGCATGTACACGACCGGTGTCTGGTTCTTCGGCGGCAACGTGATCCGCTACGAGCCGGACGGACTGCGCGCGTACAACATCAAGAGCGGCAAGGAGGCCTGGTTCCTCAAGGCCGTCCGCGGCGACAGCTGCAACGCGGCCGAGACCAGCGGCAACGGCGGCAAGACCCTGATCCAGTGGGGTCTGAAGTGCGAGAAGGCCATGGGCGTGGACCTGGCCAAGGGCCGCCAGCTGTGGGAGAAGGACCTGCCGTCCCCCGACGGCGACGTGGCCCGCGCGACGACCGCGCAGGTCGCGGTCAGCGGGAACCTCGGCGGCATCGTGTGGATCGGCGGCAACGTCGGCTACCGGCTGTCCGACGGCAAGGAGCTGTGGTCGAACAACCGCTACGAGACCTGCCGCGACTACAGCTACGGCGGCGGCGAGGCGTTTGTCGTGATCAACCGCTGCGGCTTCAACCGCGAGGGCACCGTGCGGATGGTCGACCAGGACGGCAAGACCACCGCCGAGTGGAAGGCGCCGGCCGGGAACACCCCGCAGAACGTGTACAGCACCTCGCCGGTGATCGTCGGACTCAGCCGGGCCGCGGAGAGCTCCTTCAAGATCTCCAACCTCGCCGTGCTCTCGGACTCGATGAAGCTGCGCAAGCGGATCAGCATCGACCCCGAGCGGTACACCTTCTCCTGCGCCGCCCTGAGCATGGGCCACTGCTGGAACGTCGTCGTCGACAAGGAGAGCGAACTGCTCTTCCTGGAGACGAAGATGCACCAGGGCGACCGACGCAGCACCAACGAGATCGTCGCCTACAACCTGGACTCCGGCAAGGTGGCCTGGACCTCCGAGCCGACCGTCGAGGGGCAGACGTCGCCGCTGGCGATGCACGACGGCAAGCTGCTCGCCCTGGAGATGGGCAGCTTCTCCGACCCGGGCATGCTCACCGAGGTCGACCTGCGGACCGGTAAGGCGAAGCCGTTCCTGCGGTTCAGCTCCGACGAGCGGGACGCCATCCGGGACGTCTACTTCCGTCCGCTGCCGTACTGGGCGGACAACACGCTCTTTGTCACCTCGCCGCGGCTGTCGGCGCGGCCGGAGAGCAACCGCGGCTGGCTGGTGGCCATCCGCTGACCGCCGGCACGTGAGGGCCGGGTGGGCACAGTGCCCATCCGGCCCTCACGCTTTCCCCCTCCTGTTTCCTGTTCTCACCGGATCGCGGCGCGATTCGTACGTTCTGCACGGTTGGGGGCACACACACGCACACGAACGTGTAGCTTCCCGGGCAACGGAGGGCCCGTTGCACGCTGTGCGGCGGGCCCAGGTGTGGGGAGAGGTCAGGGGGCCGGATGAGTGTGCGGCTGATGGTGGTGGACGACCACCGGCTGCTGGCGGAGGCGCTCGCCTCGGCGCTGAAGCTTCGCGGGCACCGGGTGGTGGCCGCCGCGGCGCCGGGGGCGGGTGCCGCGGACCTCGTACTGAGCCGGGCCCCGGAGGTCTGCCTGTGGGGCACGGCGGCGCCGTCGGCGCCCGGCGCGTTCGAGGCGCTGGGGCGAATACGCCGGGAGCGGCCGGCGACGGCGGTCGTGGTGCTCGGCCCGGTGCCCGACGCGCGCGGCGTGGCCGCCGCGTTCGCCGCCGGCGCCTGCGGCTACGTGCGGCAGGACGAGCGCATCGAGGGTGTCGAGCGGGCGGTGCTCAAGGCGCGGTCCGGTGAGGCGGCGGTCGCGCCGCAGGTGCTGCGGGACGCCTTCGACGAGCTGCTGAACCCGGCCGAGGAGCCGGACGACGAGGGCGCCCGGCTGCTGGCGCTGCTCACCCCGCGCGAGGTGGAGGTGCTGCTGCGTGTCGCGGAGGGGGAGGACACCCAGCTCATCGCGGAGGGCATGCGGATAGCTCCCAGCACCGCCCGCACCCATGTGCAGCGGGTGCTGATGAAGCTGGACGTCGGCTCCCGCCTGGAGGCGGCGGCGCTCGCGGCCCGCACCGGGCTGCTGGAATCCGCGCACGCCCACCGCGACCCGCCCTGACGGCGGCACCGACCGCAGGCCGCCGCCCCGCCGGGGCGCCGTGGGTCGCGGATCGGTGGACCGGGGCCGGGCGGCGCACTGCCCGGCCGGGAGGGTGAGCCGTACGCTGTTCAGGCGCAGAAGCACTGGGGGTGCGTGTGCAACGAATCCGGGTTCTGGTCGCCGACGACCACAGGATCTTCGCCGAGTCGCTGGCCGCCGCGTTGGCCGCGGAGCAGGACGTGGAGTCGTCCGCCGTGGGTGGCGCGCAGGCCGCCGAACGCTGCCTCGAGCAGGCGGCCGCCGCCGGGCGGCCGTTCGGTGTGCTGCTGATCGACGTGGAGATGTGCGGGCCGCTGCCGCCGGGAGAGGCGGTGAACGGCTCGCAGCTGCTCTCCCGGCTGCACCACGGCCGGCCCGAGCTGCGCACGGTGGTGCTGGCCGGGCGGGCCGACCCGCGCCGGGCGGCCGCCGCGCTCCAGCTCGGGGCGAGCGGCTGGGTCGCCAAGGACTGCTCGCTGAGCCGGCTGCTCCAGGTCGTCCGGGGCGTGCTGCGGGGTGAGACGCATCTGCCCCCGGCGCTGCTGACCGGCGTGCTGCGGGAGTTGACCGCCACGCGCCGGCACCGCACGGAGAGCGAGGAGCTGGTCGCGGCGCTGACGCCGCGTGAGCACGAGGTGCTGCGCTGCATGGTGGCGGGGCTCGGCCGCAAGGCGGTCGCCGAGCGCCTGTTCCTGTCGCCGCACACGGTCCGCACCCACATGCAGAACGTGCTGGGCAAGCTGGGGGTGCACTCCACGCTGGCGGCGGTCGCGCTGGCCCGGCGGGCGGGGGTGGGCCCGGTGGACACCGAGCACGCGCGGACGTGAGCCCCGGTCGGGGGGTGTCACCCCCGACCGGGGGCGTGCGGGGCACGGCGTGCGCCGTCCGGCGCGCGCCGTGCATCCACGCGCCGGGCGGTTCGCCTCGGTCTCGCGCCCCTGGCGGATGCCCGCCACGGGTGGGCGGCCCACCGCCGCCCCGGCGGGCGCGCGGGGCGCACCGCGCGGCCACCGAGCCGCGGGTCAGCCGGGGATGTTGTCGAAGGGTGCGGTGAGCCGGCGCAGCAGGGCGGCCAGCTCGGCGCGCTGCGCGCCGGACAACTCGGCGAGGATCGCGCGCTCCTGGTCGAGCAGGCCCGCCAGCGCGCGATCGGCGCGGTCCTGCCCCTCGGCGGTGAGGCGGACGAGCACACCGCGCCGGTCGGTGGGGTCCGGCAGGCGTTCCACCAGGCCCTTCTTGGCGAGCCTGTCGATGCGGTTGGTCATCGTCCCCGACGTCACGAGGGTCTGGGTGAGCAGCTGACCGGGTGAGAGCTGGTACGGGTCGCCGGCCCGGCGCAGCGCGGTGAGGACGTCGAACTCCCAGGACTCCAGGTTGTGTTCGCCGAAGGCGAGCCGCCTGGCCCGGTCGAGGTGACGGGCGAGTCGGCTGACGCGGCTGAGCACCTCAAGGGGCTCCACGTCGAGATCCGGGCGCTCTCGGCGCCACGCTGCCACCAGTCGATCAACCTCGTCCTCCATGCCCCCAGTGTAGTAGTTCTGTCGGTATGAAGTTTCTTGACATCAAGACAAAACCGGAGGGATGCTGAGGGTCCACCGGTGGAAGGCTCCGATCGCAGGACCTGCCGTTACAGGCGGCGCAGGTCCGCATTCCGCAAGGAGGACGCTTTGATGCCCGCCGCACCACCGACGTGGGACCCCCAGGTCTATCTCCGCCACGCGGGTCACCGCACCCGGCCGTTCCACGACCTGCTCCACCGGATACCCGAACTGCCGCACGCCGGCGCCTCCCCCCGAATAGCCGATCTGGGATGCGGACCGGGGAACGTCACCACCCTGCTGCTGGACCGCTGGCCGACCGCCTACGTCACCGGCTACGACAGCTCGCCCGACATGCTGGCCGCCGCCACCCCCCTCGCGGGCCCCACACCCGCCGGCGGCCGGCTGGACTTCGCACGGGCCGACATCGCCACCTGGACACCCGACGGCGAGCACGACCTCATCACCTCCAGCGCGGCACTCCAGTGGGTACGCGGACACGCCGACCGCTTCAAGGACTGGATGAGCGCCCTGCGCCCCGGCGGGGTGTTCGCCTTCCAGGTGCCGGGCAACTTCGTCTCGCCCAGCCACGCCCTGCTCGGCGAACTCTGCGACTCGCCGCGCTGGCGCGACCGTGTCGGCGAACTCGGCCGCCGCTACGTGTACATCCTGGAACCCGGGGAGTACCTGGAGCGCCTCGCCGACCTCGGCTGCGAGGCGGACGTCTGGGAGACCACCTACGTCCAACTCCTCGACGGCGAGGACCCGGTGCTGGACTGGGTGCGGGGCACCGCGCTGCGGCCAGTGCTGACCGCCCTGCGGGACGACCCGGCCGCGACGGAGGCGTTCCTGGCCGAGTACCGCGAGCGGCTGCGCGAGGCGTACCCGCCGGGGCCGCACGGCACGGCCTTCCCCTTCCGGCGGATCTTCGGGGTGGCGCGCCGCCCGGACGCCTGACGCACACCGGGCGGGACCAACACCTCGGTCCCGCCCGGCCCGCGTGCGAGGCGGGGGCTCAGCCCGCGTGCGAGGCGGCGGCCCGGCCCGCGTGCGAGGCGGCGGCTCAGCCCGCGTTGAGGATCGCGGCGACCACCGGGCCGGCGTTCTTGCCGCCGTGGCCGGAGTTCGGGATCACCGCGCCGACCGCCAGGTCGTCCTTGTACGCGATGAACCAGGCGTTCGGCTTGTCCTGCCCGTCGACCTCCGCCGACCCCGTCTTCGCGCCCTTGTCGCCGCCGACCGGCGCCATCGCCTCGGCGGCCGTGCCGCCCACGGCGGTCTGCTTCATCAGCGCGCGCAGTTCGGCGGCGGTGGTCGCCGACAGCCCGCGCGGCGCGCGGGCGAGCGTCCGGTTGTCCAGCGACTGCGGCACGATGACCGGCTGCCGGAAGGTGCCGTCCTTGACCGTCGCGGCCACCGAGGCCATCGTCAGCGGGTTCATCCGCACGGCGCCCTGGCCGATGAGGGACGCGGCCATCTGGGCGTCCGACTGCACCGGCACGGCCCCGTCGAACGTGCCCGTGCCGACCTGCCAGTCCAGCCCCAGCCCGAAGGCGTCCCTGGCGTACGCGGTCAGGTCGTCGTTCTTCAGGTCCGGCGCCTGGCTGATGAAGGCGGTGTTGCAGGAGGCCGCGAAGGACTGCGCGAACGTGCCGCCCTTGATCTCGAACTTGTCGAGGTTCTGGAAGCGCCACCCGCCGTAGGTGAAGTACTTGGGGCAGGGGTGCTGCGCGGCGCTCTTGGCCAGGCCCTTGTCGATGAGCATCCCGGAGGTGACGACCTTCCAGGTCGAGCCCGGGGCCAGGGAGCCGCGCAGCGCGGAGTTGAAGCCGGTGGCGGGGGTGTTGGCGACGGCCAGGATCTCACCGGTGCTCGGCCGGATCGCGACGGCCGAGCCCTTCGCCTTGCCTGCGAGCTGGCGCTGGGCGGCCTTCTGGAGCTTGGCGTCCAGGGTGGTGCGCAGCTCGCCCGGGGTGCCCTTGGAGAGCACACTGAGCGTCGCGACGTCCTTGTCCTCCTTGTCCTCCTTCTTCGCCTCCGCCGCCTCCGCGCCCTCCGCGTCCGCGCCGCCGGTGACGATCCGGGTCTCCACGCCCGCCGTGCCGTCCGTCTTGTCGGCGTACCGCTTGCGTACGTCGTCCAGGATCGCGCCGAGCTCCGGGAACTCCTCCTTCGTCAGCTCGGTGCCGTTGCGGTCGACGGTGGTGACCTCCGGGTCGCCGGCGGCGTCCGTGACGATGCGCTGCCCGGCCTTCAGCTTCGGGTGCACCACCGTCGGCTGCCACTTGACGACGGGTCGGCCGGTCCTGGTGTCCCGGACGACGGTGAGGGAGGTGTTGTAGTCGAGGGTGGTGTCCAGCTCCTCGTCGTAGCGGATGGCGGCGCTCACCTCGTAGCGCACCTCGTCGTCCTGCCGCGTGCCCTCGGTCAGGGTGACGGACTCCGCCTTCGCGTCGTTCCGGAAGCTCTTCAGGGCCGTCGCCGCGGCCTTCTTGTCGTCGGTCAGGGAGGACGCCGCCGCCAGGTCGCCGGACTGCCAGGCGGCCAGGAACTCGCGTGCGGTGGTCCGCACCTCGGCGGCGCTCGGCGGTCCCGTCGGCACGGCCTCCGGCTTCTTCTCCGCCGGCCCCGCCGACCCGGCCGTCCGGCTCTGGGCCCCCGCGTCGTCCCCTCCGCTGACAAGCGCGTAGGCGCCGACCCCGGCCGCGCCCACGACAACGGCGCAGGCGGCACCGATCAGCGCCATTCTCTGACCATCACGCATAAGTCTTCCTGACTCTCCACCCCGCCCCGGCACCCACCAAGGGCCTCCGAGGCACCCTAGAGCACGACACCCGGCGGGCCGCACGACGCCCGCCGCCCGGTTCCAGGCCGTTACCAACGGCCCTACCGGGCGGCCCGGAAGCCGCCGGCGGCCCGATCAGATCCAGGTGTCGAACCACATGCGGGCACGCCATTCGTCGACGGACAGTTCCCCGGCGGTGTAGAGCGGCCAAAAATAGACGAGGTTCCACACGATCAGCAGCACGAGGGCGCCGCCGACGACCAGGCCCACCACCCGGCGGGCCTCGGTGGCGCCCGGCGGCCCGGCCATCGCGCCCAGCAGCATCGCCACCGCGAGGCAGATGAACGGCACGAACACCACGGCGTAGAAGTAGAAGATCGTGCGTTCCTGGTACAGGAACCACGGCAGGTAGCCGGCGGCCAGGCCGCACAGGATCGCCCCCGCGCGCCAGTCCCGGCGCAGCACCCAGCGGTAGAGGGCGTAGACCAGCGCGGCGACGCCGACCCACCACAGCATCGGCGTGCCCAGCGCCAGCACCTCGCGGGCGCAGCCGCTGGGTTCCATGCAGCCCTCGGCGCCCAGCTCCCGGGAGTTGTAGTGGTAGGAGACGGGCCGGCCGGCGACCAGCCAGCTCCACGGGTTCGACTCGTAGCGGTGCTCGGAGGTCAGCTGCCGGTGGAAGCTGTACACCTCGGACTCGTAGTGCCACAGGCTGCGCAGCGGCGCCGGCACCCAGGTCATGTCGAACTGCGGCAGCGAGATCCTCCCCAGCAGCGGCAGCGTCACCTCGTCCGGGGACAGCCCGCGGCGGTTGTCCGCCCAGCCGCGGAAGTAGCCGCCCCGGGTGGCGAACCAGCCCGTCCACGAGGCGAGGTAGACAACAAGCGCGACCGGCACCAGCGAGAGGAACGCCGGCACGGCGTCGCGGCGCAGCACCGCCCGGTACGGCCGGCGGGCGCCGGCGGTGCGGCGCGCCGAGACGTCCCACAGCACGGTCAGCAGCCCGAACGCGGCCAGCACGTACAGGCCGCTCCACTTGGTGCCGACGGCCAGGCCGAGGCACACGCCGGCCAGCAGCCGCCAGGGGCGCAGGCCGAGCTTGGCGGTGGCCGCGATGAGCGGGTCGGGCCGGTCCTCGGGGAGCGCGGCGGCGAGTCGGGCCCGGCTGCGGTCGCGGTCGACGAGCAGCGCGCCGAAGGCGGCCAGCACGAAGAACATCAGCACCAGGTCGAGCAGCGCGGTGCGACTCATGACGAGGTGCAGGCCGTCCACGGCGAGCAGCCCGCCGGCCAGGCAGCCCAGCGCCGTCGAGCGGAAGAGGCGGCGTCCGATGCGGCAGAGCATCAGCACAGACAGGGTGCCCAGCAGGGCGACCATGAAGCGCCAGCCGAACGGTTCCAGGCCGAACAGCCGCAACCCGATCGCGATGACCCACTTGCCCATCGGCGGGTGCACCACGTACGAGGGGTCCTCGGACAGCGGCACGGTCGGGTTGTCGGCGAGGATCAGGTCGTTGGCGTTGTCGCCCCACTGGGCCTCGTAGCCGAACTGGAGCAGCGACCAGGCGTCCTTGGCGTAGTACGTCTCGTCGAATATCACCGCGTGCGGCGTGCCCAGCTGCCAGAAGCGCAGCAGCCCGGCGAAGAGGGCGACGAGCAGCGGGCCGCCCCAGCCCCGCCAGCGCGGCTCGATGCCCAGGGCCGACCAGGGCGTGCGGCCGGGCTTGGGCTGCGGTGGCACCAGCCGCCCGCGCACCGAGGCGTGCGGTGGCGGCGTGTAGCCGTAGCGACGCAACCGCGCCTGCCAGGAGCGCGCCTCGTCCCTGCGGGTCTCCCCGCGCTTGGCTGCGTGCGTCGACGGCACGGTGTCACTGCTCACGCGGGCCATCGTAGGGAACGCCCTTCGGCGGGACGGGAAAGCGGTCCCCGGCCGGGCCGTGTGCGAAGGCTCGACGGCGGGCCGCCGCGCGGGTGCGAGGATGCTCGGGTGACTGGAACGCTCGTACTGGCCGGAACGCCCATCGGGGACGTCGAGGACGCCCCGCCCCGCCTGGCGCGGGAACTCGCCGAGGCGGACGTGATCGCCGCCGAGGACACCCGGCGGCTGCGTCGGCTCACGCAGGCGCTGGGGGTGCGGCCGGCCGGGCGGGTCGTCTCCTACTTCGAGGGCAACGAGGCCGCCCGCACACCCGAGCTGGCCGACGCGCTGGCCGCCGGGGAGCGGGTGCTGCTGGTCACCGACGCCGGCATGCCGTCGGTGTCCGATCCGGGGTACCGGCTGGTGGCGGCGGCCGTGGAGCGCGGGGTGCGGGTCACGGCGGTGCCCGGCCCGTCGGCGGTGCTGACGGCGTTGGCGCTGTCGGGCCTGCCGGTGGACCGGTTCTGCTTCGAGGGTTTCCCGCCGCGCAAGGCGGGCGAACGCCTCGCCCGGCTGCGGGAGGTCGCCGCGGACCGGCGCACGCTGGTCTACTTCGAGGCCCCGCACCGGCTCGCCGCGACTCTGGCGGCGATGGCCGAGGCGTTCGGCGACGACCGGCCCGCGGCCGTCTGCCGGGAGCTGACCAAGACGTACGAGGAGGTGCGGCGCGGCCCGCTGGCCGAGCTGGCGCGCTGGGCGGCGGACGGGGTGCGCGGCGAGATCACCGTGGTGGTCTCCGGCGCGCCGGAGGCGGGCCCCGGCGAGGTGGACGCCGCCGAGCTCGTCCGGCGGGTCGCCGTGCGGGAGTCGGCCGGTGAGCGCCGCAAGGAGGCCATCGCCGCCGTCGCCAAGGAGGCGGGACTGCCCAAGCGCGAGGTGTTCGACGCGGTCGTGGCGGCGAAGAACACCACCGAGGGGTGAGGTTCCGTTCCGGGCGTCTTCCGGGGGGCTTCCGGGCGTCTTCCCGGGCGTCTGAGGAATCGGTAAAGGAAAGCGCCCGCGGAACGTACCGTTCGGTAAAGAGCTACCCTCGGGGGTAAAGCTCGGGCAGTGCGGCCAGCGCCTTCCCCCATCTACGATCAAAACGCTGTCCAGTTTCCGGATGGGTCTGATGCCTTTTCCGCCGCCGAGGCGTCCACTGGTAGTGGAAGGGAGCTGCCGTGACGGACATCGGAAACACCCAGAGGAAGACGGCTCCGGGAGCCTTCGAGACGGTTCGCGAGGTCTACGGCTTCGCCTGCCTGCACTGCGGGTACGCCTGGAAGCAGACCTACGACATCGAACAGCACATCGACCGCGACAACAAGCCGTTCTTCATCTACTACACAAACGGTGAGCGGGTCCCCTCGCCGCTTTCCATGGTCACCTGCGTCAACTGCGACGAACACAAGGTGCGGGTCGCGCGCGCGGACCAGATATCCGCCATGCGGTCGGCGTTTCCCTTCACCCAGGACCGGCGCTTCTGAGCCCACCGGCCCCGGCCCGCCCCGAGTGGCTGCCACCTCGGGGCGGGCCGGCATGTGCGGCCGCCCCGACGCGCGTGCGGGGCCGACGGAAAGCCGTCCTAGGATCGTCGGCATGGCTGACAAGCGACGCGAGGCGCAGCCGGCGCCACCGCTGCCGACCCCCCTGACGGTGGCGGTCGCGGACTCGCACACCCATCTGGACATGCAGGACGGCGGCGTCGAGGAGGCGCTGGCCAAGGCCGCCTCGGTGGGTGTGACCACGGTCGTCCAGATCGGCTGCGACCTCGACCGGGCCCGCTGGGCGGTGAAGGTGGCCGCCGAGCACGAGGCGGTCTGGGCCGCCGTCGCGCTGCACCCCAACGAGGCCGCCAGGCTCGCCCTGGAGGAGGGCCCCGACGCGCTGGCCGCCGCGATCGACGGCATCGCCGAGCTGGCCGCGCTGCCGCAGGTGAAGGCCGTCGGCGAGACCGGCCTGGACTACTTCCGCACCGGCCCGGACGGTGTCGGCGCGCAGCAGGAGTCGTTCCGCCGGCACATCCGGCTCGCGAAGGAGCTGGACCGGGCGCTGGTGATCCACGACCGGGACGCGCACGAGGACGTGCTGCGGCTGCTGGAGGAGGAGGGCGCCCCCGAGCGCACCGTCTTCCACTGCTTCTCCGGCGACGCCGGGATGGCCCGGCGCTGCGCCGAGCGCGGCTACTTCATGTCCTTCGCCGGGAACGTCACGTTCAAGAACGCCCAGCCGCTGCGGGACGCGCTGGCCGCCGCGCCGCCGGAACTGGTGCTGGTGGAGACCGACGCGCCGTTCCTCACTCCTTCGCCGTACCGCGGACGGCCGAACGCGCCGTATCTCGTTCCGGTGACGCTGCGGGCGATGGCGGAGACGAAGGGCATGCCGGTCGACGAGCTCGCGGCGCACGTCGCGGCCAACACCGCCCGCGCGTTCCGGTACTGATCCCCACCTCCGCCGGGGCCGCGAGCCCGGCCCCGCACCCCACCCTCCGTCACTTTCCGTGTCGGACTGATTTTGTGGCGTGACCGCCGCTCGGCTAGGGTCCCGGCCCGCAACGCCTTATGAGCGCGGGGAGTCTCGTTGAGCGCATCGCAGGGAACCCACCGGGCAGGACGGGGCGGCCGCCGGGCCGCCCAGCGCGGCAGGGGCGGTGAGGCCGCGCCCGCCGACCGGGACACGCTGCGCCGGCTGCTGCCGCAGACGCTTGTCCTGATGATGCTCGCCGGAGGGGCGTCGGCCTTCGTCACGCACGACAAGGTCGTCGAGCTGAGCGTGGACGGCGAGAGCCGCAGCGTGCGCACCTTCGCGGGCAGCGTCGCCGAACTGCTCGACCGGGAGGGCGTCGCGGTCACCGGCCGCGACCTGGTCGCGCCCGCCCCGCACGAACGCCTCACCGACGGGGACACGGTCGCCGTCCGCTACGGCCGCCCGGTGACGCTCACCCTCGACGGCACCCGGCGCCAGCTGTGGACGACCGCGCACACCGTCTCCGGCGCGCTGCGCCAGCTCGGCGTGCGCGCCGAGGGCGCGCACCTGTCCGCCTCCCGCAGCCGCCGCATCGGGCTGCGCGGCATGGAGTTGGACGTGCGCACCGAACGCAGCGTGTCCGTGCTCGCCGACGGCCGGGTGCGGCAGCTGCGCACCAACGCCGCGACCGTGCGCGACGCGCTCGACGACGCCGGGATCACCCTCGGCGAGCAGGACGTGGTCTCCGTCCCGCTGACCGACTTCCCGGAGGACGGCCAGACGATCTCGGTGCAGCGGATCACCGCCGACACCAGGACCCGGGAGGAGGCCATCCCGTTCCGTGTGGAACGCGTCCCCTCCGCCGAGCACCAGCAGGGCACCGAGGTCGTGCGGCAGCAGGGCGTGCCCGGGGTGCGCCGGGTCGTCTACGAGCGGCGCACGGTCGACGGGCGGGCGCAGCGGCCCCGCCGGCTGTCCGCGAAGGTGGTGCGCGAGCCGCGTACCCAGGTCGTCCTCGTGGGCACCAGGCCGCAGCCCACCTCGGTCGGCGGCGCCGACCACCTCAACTGGGCGGCGCTCGCCCGCTGCGAGTCCGGCGGCCGCCCGAACGCCGTCGACCCGTCGGGCACCTACGGCGGTCTCTACCAGTTCGACGTGCGCACCTGGCAGTCCGTCGGCGGCTCCGGCCGGCCGCAGGACGCCAGCGCCGCCGAGCAGACGTACCGGGCGAAGCGGCTGTACGTGCAGCGGGGGGCGAGCCCGTGGCCGGTCTGCGGCCGTAAACTGCACCAGTGAGTACCGCCCCCGATCCCCTCCTCGGCCCGGCCGACGTCCGTCAGCTCGCCGCGACGCTGGGCGTACGGCCCACGAAGCAGCGCGGCCAGAACTTCGTGATCGACGCCAACACGGTCCGCCGCATCGTCCGCACCGCCGAGGTCCGGCCCGACGACGTCGTGCTGGAGGTCGGACCCGGGCTCGGCTCTCTGACGCTGGCGCTGCTGGAGGTCGCCGACGCGGTGACGGCCGTGGAGATCGACGACGTGCTCGCCGCCGCGCTGCCGGCGACCGTCGCGGCGCGGCTGCCCGAACGCGCCGACCGGTTCCGCCTGGTGCATTCGGACGCGCTGCGCGTCGACGAGCTGCCCGGCCCGCAGCCGACCGCGCTGGTCGCCAACCTGCCGTACAACGTGGCCGTGCCGGTGCTGCTGCACCTGCTGGCCGTCTTCCCCGGCATCGAGCGCACGCTGGTCATGGTGCAGTCCGAGGTCGCCGACCGGCTCGCCGCCGCCCCCGGCTCCAAGGTGTACGGCGTGCCGTCGGTCAAGGCGAACTGGTACGCCGAGGTGAAGCGGGCCGGCGCGATCGGCCGCAACGTGTTCTGGCCGGCGCCGAACGTCGACTCCGGGCTGGTGTCCCTGGTCCGCCGGGAGCCGCCGAAGACGTCCGCCAGCCGCAAGGAGGTCTTCGCTGTCGTCGACGCGGCGTTCGCGCAGCGCCGCAAGACGCTGCGCGCCGCGCTCGCCGGCTGGGCCGGTTCGGCCGCCGCCGCCGAGGAGGCGCTGACGGCCGCCGGGGTCTCGCCGCAGGCACGCGGCGAGGCGCTGACGGTGACGGACTTCGCGGCCATCGCCGAACACCGCCCCGCCCGGTCCGGCTCCTGACGCCGGCCCTTGATGTCCCTACCAGCCCGACGAGGAACGTGTCCCGCATGACGTCAGCGCCGGCGACGCCCGCCGACCACGTGACCGTACGTGTGCCCGCGAAGGTGAACGTCCAGCTCGCCGTGGGCCCGCCGCGCCCGGACGGCTTCCACGACCTCGCCAACGTCTTCCTCGCCGTCGGGCTCTACGACGAGGTCACCGCCACCCGGGCCGGGGGGCTGGAGCTGACCTGCTCCGGCCCGGACGCCTCGCTGGTGCCGCTGGACGGCAGCAACCTGGCCGCCCGCGCTGCCGTCCGCCTCGCCGCCCACCACAACCTGCGCCCGGATGTGCGTCTGCACATCAGCAAGGACATCCCGGTCGCCGGCGGCATGGCCGGCGGCAGCGCCGACGCGGCGGGCGCCCTGCTGGCCTGCGACGCGCTCTGGGGCACCGCCACACCCCGCGAGGAACTGCTGGCGATCTGCGCGGAGTTGGGCTCGGACGTGCCGTTCCCGCTGGTCGGCGGCGCGGCCCTCGGCGAGGGCCGGGGCGAACGGCTGACACCGCTTCCGGTCGGCGGCGCCTTCCACTGGGTGTTCGCGACCGCGGACGGCGGGCTCTCCACCCCGGCCGTCTACCGCGAGTTCGACCGGCTCACCGGCGGCCGGGCGCCGGAACCCGCGCCCTCGGCGGAGCTGCTGGCCGCGCTCGACGCCGGCGACGCCACGGCGCTGGCCGCCGCCCTCTCCAACGACCTCCAGCCCGCCGCGCTGTCGCTGCGGCCGTCGCTGCGCGAGACGCTGGACGCCGGTACCGGCGCCGGCGCGCTTGCCGCCCTGGTCTCCGGCTCCGGCCCGACCTGCGCGTTCCTCGCCGCCGACGCCGACGCCGCCGAGCTGATCGCCAAGGCCCTCGCCGCCTCCGGCACCTGCCGCACCGCCCGCGTCGCCGCCTCCCCCGCCCGGGGAGCCGAAGTCCTGCCCTGAGGTGCCCGGCGGGGCCGACCGCGCCTCAGGAGGTGGGGCCGAGCAGGTCGGCCAGCACGCCGAGCGCTTCGGCGCCGACCAGGTCCCCCGGCAGCAGCGGGATGTCGAGCAGCGGGACGTCCGGGACCTGCCGCCGCAGCCGGGCGAGGTGCGTGTCCTCCTGTGCGCGGCGCCGGGCGAGCAGGGCCCCGGCGTCGGCCGGGGAACGGCGGTTGGCGACAAGCGCGGCCACGTCGACGCCCATGCCGGTGAGCTTCGCGTGCACCTCGGTTGTCTCGGCGATCGGCAGGACCTCGGCGGTCAGGACAAGCACAAAGCCGGTCCGCGCCGGGTCCGTCACCGCCTCGCGCAGCCGGGTGAAGCGGTCGCGCCGGCGGACGAGGACGCGGCGCAGCTCGGCGTCACGGTCGGTTTCCTCCCGGCCGCCGCCGAGGCCGCGCACAGCGGCGGCGAACCGGTCGGACCGGTCGCGGTTGGCGAGCAGCGCCTCGGTCCACGAGGTGAGCTGCTCGGGCAGCGCGAGCAGCCGCAGCGTGTGACCGGACGGGGCGGTGTCGAAGACGACTAGGTCGTAGGAGTCCTCGCCGAGCTCCACCGCCTCGGCGACGCGTTCCAGCACCGCCGACTCGTGGGTGCCGGGTGCCTGCCTGGCCAGTTCCAGGTGCCGGGCGGCCGGTTGGTGCATCCGCTCGGGGAGCAGCCGCCGCATGGTGGCGGCGACCGCCGTCAGGTGCTGGTCGACGGTGCGTTCCGGGTCGATCTCCAGCCCGTCGACGTACCCCGCGGCCCCGGGGGCGGGATCCCCGGGGCCGGCGAGGCGGGTGGGTGTGTCGCCCACGGGACGGCCCCAGAGGTGGCCGAGGTTGTGGGCCGGGTCGGTGGAGACGAGCAGCACGCGGGCGCCCGCCCCGGCGCGGCCGAGGGCGAGCGCCGCCGCGACGGACGTCTTGCCGACCCCGCCCTTGCCGCCGACGAAGACGACCCGGCGCGAGGTGACGAGGTCTAGCAGCATCCGACGTGCTCCAGTGGCGAGCGGTCCATACCCATGCGGCGGTGCCAGGCGTGGAAGTCCTCGTAGAGGGCGGGCATCAGCTCGGCGGTGTAGTACGCCGCCGGGTCGGGCACGCCCAGGGCCTCCGCGAGGACGACCATCCGGAACAGGTCGTCCTCCTCGCGCCGGGCACGGGCCAGCGTACGCCGGTAGGGACCGGCGTAGAACTCCTCCAGTCCGGCCCGGAACGCGGCCCAGCGGCTGCTCACCTCCGCAGCCCGGCCTTCTCCGCCGTGTCCGCGTCGGGCGCCTCCGGCGGTTCCTGGGACGCCCGCCGCATCGCGACGACCGCCTCGAAGGCGACCCACACGGCGGCGACGATGATGACCACGTCGATGCCCAGCAGCAGCCAGTCCCGGGCCTCGTAGAGGTCGCCGAGCTGGGCGAGCGCGGCCCAGAACGACATCACGAACACCACCGCGAGCGGCACCAGGGCGGGCAGCGGGTTGCGCCGCTTGCGGATCAGCATGACCGCGATGATGGACAGGGTCAGGGAGGCCAGCAGCTGGTTGCTGGTGCCGAACAGCGGCCAGATGCGGAGTCCGCCGGAGCCGTCGGCGCCCTGGCTGAAGGTGAGTCCCAGGCCGGCGGCGAGCGCGACAAGCGTGCCGACACCGTTGTTGACCTTCAGCTTCGCGACCTCGCCGGCCTCCTGGACGACAAAGCGCAGCAGGCGCAGACCGGTGTCCATGGTGGTGGCGGCGAACAGGATCGCCATCGTGGCCAGGACCGTCGAACTCAGCGACGCCGGCAGGCCCAGACCACTGTGCACGATCTCCCCGCCGCCCGCGACGAACGCCCCGACGCCGCCCTGGCCGAAGGCCGTGTAGACGGCCTCCCAGTCGGCCACCGTGCGGTAGCCGGCGACGGCGGCGATGATCGCGCCGAGCGCGAGCAGGCCCTCGCCGACCGCGCCGAAGTAGCCGACGAAGCGGGCGTCGGTCTCCTTGTCGAGCTGCTTGGAGGTGGTGCCGGAGGAGACCATGCCGTGGAAGCCGGAGATCGCGCCGCACGCGATGGTGACAAAGAGCAGCGGCAGGAGGTCGGGGGTGCCGGCGGGCACGGCGTCGTTGAGGGCCGGGGCGACGATCGTGGGGGCGCTCAGCAGCACCGAGACGAAGAGGATGCCGAGGCCGACGAAGAGCTGGACGCCGTTGATGTAGTCGCGCGGCTGAAGCAGTACCCACACCGGCAGCAGGGAGGCGATGCCGGCGTAGGCGAAGAGGGCGAGGATCCAGAACGTTCCCGGGGACATGCCCAGGATCGGGTCGGGCAGCTCCACCGGGTAGGCGTCGCCGAGGAGGATCAGGCCGTAGAGCGCCGTGACACCGACCACGGTGACCAGGCCGAGGCTCATCTTGTAGCGGTACACCGCCTGACCGACCAGCAGCGCCACCGCGACCGCGCCCCAGGCGGGGATGACAGCCGAGGGGGTGCCGATCAGCAGGTTCTTGATGACCACCGCGAAGGCCGCGATCACCATCAGCAGCAGCAGGAAGATCACGACGAGGAAGAGGTTCGCGCCCCGGGCGCCGATGTAGCGGCTGGAGAGCGAGCCCATCGAGCGGCCCTTGTTGCGCGCGGAGGCCCACAGAGCGCCCAGGTCGTGCATGCCCGCGAAGAAGACCGTGCCGAGCGTGACCCACAGGAACGCCGGCAGCCAGCCCCAGATCACGGCGACCGCCGGGCCCACGATCGGCGCCGCGCCCGCGACCGAGGTGAAGTGGTGGCCCCACAGCACGAACTTGTTGGTCGGGACGTAGTCCACACCGTCGTTGAGCTCGTGCGCGGGCGTTCTGAAGGACGCGTCGAGCTTGTAGACGCGGTTGCCGAGGAACTTCGAGTAGAGGACGTACCCGCCCGCGAACATCGCGAGACCGATCAACAGCAGCGGAAGTGCGTTCATGCGACGTGCCCTCCGGGTTCGGGGAGACTTCGGCGAACAGAGCCACCGCCCGGCACGGAGTGCGCACCCGGCAGACAGCCGCCGACCCTAATCCTCGGAACCCGGTCACCCAAGACCTTTGACGAGGGCTTCTTCTGCCGAGGGCTGCTCCGCGCGGCACGTCCCAGGTCTGGCTGGGTCTGGTCTGGTCTGGTCTGGTCTGGCTAGGTTGGGCGGAAGCCGGGGTTGTGGACGAGGATGCCGCCGTCGACCGGCAGCGTCACGCCCGTCACCCAGGCGGCGTCGGCGGAGGCGAGGTAGGCGACCGCCGCCGCGATGTCCTCGGGCCGGCCGACCCGCCCCAGCGGGTAGCGGCCCGCGGCCTCCCGCAGCGCCTCGGCGCGGTCGGCCCAGGCCGGGGTGTCGACGGTGCCGGGCGCCACCATGTTCACGCGTACGCCGCGGGCGGCGCTCTGCACGGCGAGCGTCCGGGTCAGCGAGCCGAGCGCGGCCTTCGCGGCGCTGTAGGAGTGCGCGCCGAAGTCCTGGATGCCGTTGACCGAGCCGATGTTCACCACCGCGCCGCGGCCGTCGGCGGCGGCCAGGGACGGCATGGCGGCCTTGGTGCAGCGGTAGGCGCCGTGCACGGTGACGTCGAAGTCCTCGAACCACTCGTTGTCGTCGGTGTCCTCGAAGCGCGCGGCGTCCGGGTGGCAGGCGAACGCGTTGTTGACCAGCACGTCGAGCCGACCGAAGAGTTCCACGGCGCGGGCGACGGCGGCCTCCGCGTCCCGCTGGTCGGTGACGTCGCAGCGCTGCGCGGCGGCGGTACCGCCGGCCTCCTCCACGGCGGCGGCGACGTGCCGGGCCCGCTGGACGTCGACGTCCGTCACGAGTACGGCCGCGCCCTCGGCGGCCAGCCGCCGGGCGGTGGACGCCCCGATCCCGCTGCCCGCGCCGGTGATGAGCACGCTGTGCCCGGCGAACCGGCGCATGGTCGACGTCTCCTCCATCCGGCAAGCGTAGTACCGGAGTTCACGGCTCGCCGCCCCGGCGGACCGGTCGGCGCCGGCCGGGTACTCAGGGTGCTTCTGAGTACCCGCGCGGATACCGCCTTCGGCCGCCGCACGGAACGCTGACGGTATGACCACCACGCCCGCGCAGGCGTCCGCACCGACGCCCCCGCCGAGGTCCGCGGCGACGCCCCCGCCGACGACCGTGCCGACGACCGCCGCTGAGTTGGCCGCCGCGACGCCCCGGGACCGGGAACGCTTTGTGGATCTCCTGCGGGTGGCGTCCCTCGGCACGGTGGTCCTCGGCCACTGGCTGATGGCCGCCGTCGGGACGGGGGCCGGCGGCGACCCGGAGGTGGGCAACCTCCTCGCCGTGCTGCCGGCCCTGCAGCCGCTCACCTGGCTGTTCCAGGTGATGCCGGTGTTCTTCCTGGTCGGCGGCTTCTCCCACGCGCTCTCCTACTGTTCGCTGCGCCGCCGCGCCGGCGGTGCCTCGCCGTATCCGGCCTTCCTGCGGGCCAGGTTGCAGCGGCTGCTGCGTCCGACGGCGGCGTTTGTGGTGGTGTGGACGGCCGGCGCGGTGCTGGTGCAGTCGCTCACCTCGCCGGGGCCGCTGACGGCGGCGACGTTCCGGCTGGTGACGCAGCCGCTGTGGTTCGTCGGCATCTACCTGGCGATGGTCGCGCTGACGCCGCCGCTGCTGCGGGCGCACGAGCGGTTCGGTTGGGGCGCCTTCGGCGCCCTGGTGGGCGCGGCGGCCGCCGTGGACGTGGCGCGCTTCGCACTCGGGCTGCCGTATGTGGAGTTCCTGAACTTCGCGTTCGTCTGGCTCGCCGTGCACCAGCTCGGTTTCCTGCGTGCGGACGGCCGGCTGCGGATGCCGGGCGTACCGGCGGCGCTGGCGGCCGGCGGGCTGGTGTCGGCGGCGCTGCTGGTGTGGCTGGGGCCGTACCCGCTTTCCATGGTCGGCATGCCCGGGGAGAAGGTCAGCAACATGGCACCCCCGACCCTGGCGCTGCTCTGCCACGCGCTGTGGCTGGTGGGCGCGGTGGAGTTGCTGCGCGCCCCGGCGGCCCGGCTGCTCGACCGGCCCCGGGCGTGGCGGCTGGTCGTCGCGGCGAACGGCGTCGCCATGACGGCGTTCCTGTGGCACCTGACGGCGATGCTCGGCGTCTACGGCGGTCTGCTGGCGCTCGGCGTCGGCCTTCCGGAGCCGGCGACGGCCGCCTGGTGGGCGCAGCTTCCGCTGCGTCTGCTGGCCGCGGCCCTGCTGACCGCCCTGCTTGTCACGGCCTTCCGCCGCTTCGAACTGCCCGCGCTCCAGCGCCCGTTCACACCTCCGGCGTCCGGCGGCCCGACGCTGGCGGCGCTCGGCGTGAGCGCCGCGCTGCTGGGGGTGCTCGGGCTGTCGATGGTGGGGCTCGGCGGGCTCTTCGAGGGACGTTCGGCGGTGCTGGTGGCGGTGCCGATGACGGCTCCGGTGGCGATCGGCCTGGTCCTGGCGGGCTGGCTGCTGGTGGAGCGCGCGGGCCGCGCCTCTTCCGCCCGTCGCGGCTCCCCGCCCGTGGACGTTGACCTCAAGCGGACTTGAGGTCCTATGTTGCCCTCATGACCACCACCTGGAAGTCCGAAGAGCTCGACCTCAACGCCTATCTGGACCGCGTCGGCTACACCGGGGAGCACGCGCCGACCACCGCGGCGCTGCACGAGCTGCACCGCCGCCATGTGACGACCATCCCGTTCGAGAACCTGGAGATCCAGCTCGGCCGGCCGATCCCCCTCGACCTGCCCAGCCTGCAGCGCAAGCTCGTCGGGCGGCGGCGCGGCGGCTACTGCTTCGAGCACGTCACGCTCTTCGCGGCCGTGCTCGAACGGTTCGGCTTCGGGGTGGAGGCGCTGCTCGGCCGGGTCCGGTACGGGCAGCCGGCCGGCGCGGTGCTGCCGGAGACCCACGCGGTGCTGCGGGTCACCGTGCCGGACACCGGGAAACGCTGGCTGTGCGACGTCGGCTTCGGCTTCACCGCGCTGGAACCCGCCGAGTTCGTCGACGGCGCCGAGGTGTCCGCCGGCGGCTGGCACTTCCGGCTGGTCCGCGAGGGGCTCTACTGGCTGTGGCAGGAGATCGCCGGGGACGAGGTGCGGGACGCGCACATCACGGCCGACCTGCCGCGCCACCCGGTGGACTACCAGGTCGGCAACCACTACGTGTCGACCTGGCCGCGCTCGCCGTTTGCCGCCCGCCCCTACACGCAGTGGCTCGGCGACGGTGTGCGGCACCGGCTCGACGGGCTTGAGCTGCGGACGGTCCGGCCCGGCCGGCCGGAGGAGGTCCGCCACCTCGCCCCCGAGGAGCTGCCGGAGGTACTGGAGGCGCTGTTCGACATCGAGCTGGACGCCTCCGACCGCGCCGCGCTGGTCGCCCGCGTCGCACGGCTCGCCGAGGAGGACGCCTCCCCGGCGCCCGCCGCTCCCTCCGCCGCGGTCTGAGCCCGCCCGGCCCAGCCGGCCGCGGCATGAGACCACCGCTGCCCGAGGCGGTGGGTCACAGGCAGCCGCGCACCGCCCTGACCAGGGCCTGCGCGCGGGGGTCGGAGGTGACGGACTTCTGGAGTCCGCTGGTCACGTACCCGAAGCCGACCCCCGCCTCCGGGTCGGCGAACGCCAGCGAGCCGCCGCGCCCCGGGTGCCCGAAGGATCCCGGGCCCAGCATCGGCGAGGCCGGCGAGTGCAGCATGTAGCCGAGCCCGAACCGCGTCGACACGACCAGCACCCGGTCGGGCCCGGCCGACTCCTCGCTGCGGGCGGCCGTCAGCGTCGCCGGCACGTACAGCCGCACGCCGTCCACCTCGCCGATCAGCGCGGCGTAGAAGCGGGCCAGCGCGCGGGCGGTCGCGACCCCGCCGGAGGCGGGCAGTCCGGCGGCCCGGTACTCGGGCGCGTTCTCGTCCGGGGCCGGGTCGATCACCGAGAACGCCCGGCGGGTGAGCGAGTCCGGGTCGCCGTAGGCCGCCGCCACCTCGGGCTTCACCCGCACCCGCAGGCCCTGCCCGGCCGGCGGCTCGGGCGCCGCGACCTCGGCGAGCGGACCGACCCGGTGGGCCTGCTCCGGCGGCAGCCCCAGCCACAGGTCGAGCCCGAGCGGCGCCGCCACCTCGTCGGCGAACCACTCGCCGAGCCGCTGCCCGGTGACCCGGCGGACCAGTTCGTCGAGCAGCCAGCTGAAGGTCATGGCGTGGTAGCCGTGCGCGGTGCCCGGCTCCCACACGGGTGCCTGCGCGGCGAGCGCGGCGGGCCCGCTGACCCCGTCGAGCGCCTGCGCCGGACTGAGCGGCACGTCCAGGACGGGCAGCCCGGCCCGGTGGGTCAGCAGGTGCCGGACCAGCACCCGCTCCTTGCCGGCCGCCTTGAACTCCGGCCAGTACGTGCCGACCGGCGCGTCGAGATCGAGGACGCCGCGCTGCTGCAGCAGGTGCAGCACGGCCGCCGCCGGTCCCTTTGTCGCCGAACGGATGATCTGCGCGCTGTCCCGCCGCCAGTCCGTGCCGCCCCACAGGTCGACCACCGGTCGGCCGTCGCGGTAGACGGTGACGGCCGCGCCCCGGTCCCCGCGCCGGGTGAAGTTCTCCGCAAAGGCGTCCCGGACCGGCTCGAAGCCGTCCGCCACCGTGCCCTGGACGTCCACCACGAGCCCCGTACCCCTTGTTCCGCTTGTTGTTCCGCTTGCTGGTTCTGCTTGCTGGTTCTGCTTGCTGGTTCTGCTTGCTGGTTCTGCTTGCTGGTTCTGCTTGCCGATCTTGCCTGATCGTGGCTGCTGCCCGCCCGCTGGTCGCGCCGGCTGTGCGTGCCGGCCGTGCGTGCGGCGCCGGCACCCGGCGGGGCGCCTGCCCACCCCATGGTGCTACGGCCGCGGCAGCGGCACCGAACGGGGGTCGAATCCGTAGGGGAGTTCCAGGCGGTGCCGGCGCAGCAGCGGCTCGTCGGAGAGCAGGTCCGCGGTCGGCCCGTCGGCGGCCACCACGCCCTCGCTGAGGATCACCGCACGCGGGCACAGCTCCAGCGCGTACGGCAGGTCGTGGGTGACCATCAGCACCGTGGTGCCGAGCCCGCGGAGGATGTCGGCAAGCTCGCGGCGCGCGGTCGGGTCGAGGTTCGACGAGGGCTCGTCGAGGACCAGGATCTCCGGGCGGGAGGCGAGCACGGTGGCGACCGCCACCCGGCGGCGCTGCCCGTAGGAGAGGTGGTGCGGCGGCCGGTCGGCGCAGTCCGCGAGCCCGACCAGCTCCAGCGCCTCCGTGACCCGTTCCTCCAGCGCCGTTCCGCGCAGCCCCGCGGCGGCCGGGCCGAACGCGACGTCCTCCCGCACGGTCGGCATGAACAGCTGGTCGTCCGGGTCCTGGAAGACCAGTCCCACCCGGCGGCGGATCTCCGCCAGGTTCTCCCGCGCCACCGGCAGCCCGCCGACCACCACGCGGCCGGCACCGGCGGTGAGGATGCCGTTGAGGTGCAGCACCAGCGTGGTCTTGCCGGCGCCGTTGGGGCCGAGCACCGCCACCCGCTCCCCCGGCCGCACGGTCAGGTCGACGCCGAACAGCGCCTGGTGGCCGTCCGGGTAGGCGTAGGCGAGGCCGGAGACCTCCAGCGAGGGGCGGCGTCCCGGCACGTCCGGGGAAGGTCCGGGCACGTCCGGGGAGGGGTTGCTCGTCACAGCAGCCATCCCAGCAGACAGAGCACCAGCGCCGCCAACGGGAGCGCCGCCGCGCCCGCCCACTGGGCGGTGCCCGCCGTCAGCCGGTCGATCACCGGCATCGTGCCCGTGTAGCCGCGGCTGAGCATCGCCAGGTGCACCCGCTCACCCCGCTCGTACGACCGCACAAAAAGCGCGCCCGCCGACTTCGCCAGCACCGCCCACTGCCGCGGCCCGCGCGCGGTGAACCCGCGCGACGCCCGGGCGATCCGCATCCGCCGCAGCTCGTCGGCGACCACGTCCAGGTAGCGGATCATGAACGCCGCGATCTGCACCAGCAGCGGCGGCAGCCCGAGCCGTTCCAGGCCCAGCAGCAGCTCCCGGATCTCGGTCGTCGCCGCGAGCAGCACCGAGGCGGCCACCCCCAGCGTGCCCTTGGCCAGCACGTTCCACGCCGACCACAGGCCCGACTCGCTCAGCGACAAGCCCAGCCACTCCACCCGCGGCCCCTCCGCCACAAACGGCAGCAGCACGGCGAACGCCACGAACGGCACCTCGATCAGCATCCGGCGCAGCCAGAACCCCGGCGGTACCCGGGCCGCGACGGCGACCGCGACGAGCAGCAGCGCGTAGCCGCCGAACGCCCACACCGCCGCGCGGGGCGTGGCCACCACGACCAGGACAAAGGCGAACACCGCCACGATCTTGCAGTGCGCCGGCAGCCGGTGCACCGGCGAGGAGCCGTGCCGGTAGAGCTTGTGGGTGTGGCCGGTACTCATCCGGCGTCCGGGGCCGATCGACTGTCGCCGCGGTCGGAGCCCCGGCTTTCCCGGCCGGCGCCGTTCGGGCCGGCGCCGGTGGTCGTCGCCGACGGGACGCGGTCGCGGTCGCGGCGGCGGACGAGCAGCAGCACACCCGTGCCGACGGCCAGCGTGGCGCCGACGCCCAGCACCCCGGCGGTGCCGCCGGAGAGCAGCCCGTTGTCCACGTCCCGCAGCTCGTAGTCGGCCAGCGGCGAGTCGGCGAGATCGTGCTCGCGCTCCCGTTCCATGATCCCGTGGTCGGTCGACACCCGCTCCAGACCGTCCAGCTCCTGCGACGCGTAGAAGCTGAGCACACCCGCGCAGAGCAGCGACGCGGCGAGTCCCGCGAGCCACACCGGACGCGCCGACCGCCGCCCCGCACCGGCCGCGCCGGCAGCCTCAACCGCGTCGGCCGGGGCTGCTTCCGCACCCGCCGCGGCAACTCCCGCACTCGCCGCGGCAACTCCCGCGTCCGTCCGTGTCGTGCGCAGGACCAGCGGGCGGCGCAGGTCGCGTGCGCCGTGCACCAGGTCGGGCCGGACCGCCAGCACGGCGCCGACCGTCATCGCCGTGATCGCCGCCTCGCCGAGCCCGATCGCCGCGTGCACGCCCACCATCGCGGCCAGCACCCGCCCCAGCGGGACGTCGGCCGTGCCGCCGATCGCGAAGAGCCCGGTGAAGGCGACCGCCGCCGCCGGCACCGATACCAGAGCCGCGACAAACGCCGCGATTCCCACCGAACTACGCCCACGCGGAAGGGTTTTTGTTAGAAGTCGGAAGAGCGGGTACGCGACTAGCACCGCCACCACACCAAGGAGGGTGATGTTGACTCCCAGAGCGGTGAGTCCACCATCTGCGAAGAGCAGGGCCTGGATCAACAGCACGACGGAAAGACACAACACCGCCGTGTAGGGGCCGACGAGGATCGCCGCGAGCGCCCCTCCCATGAGGTGCCCGCTGGTTCCGGCCCCCACCGGAAAGTTGATCATTTGCACGGCGAAGACAAATGCCGCGACGAGTCCGGCAAGCGGCGCGAGACGGTCGTCCAGCTCCCGCTTGGCGCCACGTAGCGACACGGCGACCGCGCCCGCCGCGACCGCGCCGGCCGCGAGCGACACGGGTGCGTCGAAAAAACCGTCAGGGACATGCATGGCGGTTTCTGCTTCCTCTCCGTCGACGACCTGTCCGGCCACGACGGCCGGGCACCGTCGACAGTCAGGGGTCGACGGACGGGACCGCACCTTGCTACCGGGCGCGCGGCGATGACACAACCGTGTCCCACCGGCGGGCCGTCGCCCTCACTCCGCGGTGAGGCACCTCACACAGCGGTAAGGCTAACCCCGGCCGCCGCTGGCCGTCTTCGAACACGGAACGGGGACACGTCAGAGGAGCAGTCATGCCCACAACGATCACCCACCGAGTGCGTGCCGAGATCGTCGCCGAGGCCGCCCGGCGCTTCACGGCCCGTCTGCGCTACGACGCCTCCGATCCGCACGCCGTGCGTATCGTCTTCCCCGCCGCCATCTCCCTCGACGGCACCGAGACCACCTGGGCCTTCGCCCGCGACCTGCTCGCCGACGGCCTCCTGGCGCCTGCCGGCGCCGGTGCGGTACGGATCTGGCCGGGCGCCCCCGGCGAGCTGATGCTGGAACTCGGCGCGCCCGAGGGCGTGGCCGTCGTCGCCCTGGACGCGGCCGACGCCGCCGCCTTCGTGAGGGCGTCGCACGCCGTGGTGCCGCCCGGCGAGGAGCTGGGACGTCTCGACTTCGACGAGGCCCTGGCCGGCCTGCTCCGCAGCGCCTGACCCCGGGGCGGGCCCGGCTCCGCGCGCCCGCCCGGGCGCCTCAGCCCTCGCGTCTGCCGTCGGGCCCTCGTGCCTGTCGTCACGCTCTCGTGCCTGATGCCGCGCGGCCTCGTGCACTACCCGAAGGCCGCTACCCGAAGGCCCTGGACGCGAACCGCCGGACCACCCGCAGGGGGGTACGCCCACTGCCCGCGTGGACGCTCGGGTCCTCGCGCACCGAGAGCGCCGCGTACGCCAGCTCCGCCAGCTGCGCCGGCGCCTCCTCGACGTAGAGCCAGAGCAGCGCCGGACCCAGCAGTGCGGGCCAGCGCTCGTCCGCCCGTTCAAGCCTGTCCCAGTGGACGCGGCAGCCGGCGCAGCCCGCCAGGTGCCGACGGAACTCCCAGTCGTCCTGCTCTCCGACCACGCCCCGCACGTACGCCGGCATGCTGTCACGGCGCGCGGCGCACTCCGGAGGCTGCGCGCCCTCCGCGGGCTGGGCCCGCAGGTGCTCCCGGCGCGCGTTGTCCCGTGCCCGGCGCAGCAGTGCCGCGATCACATGGTGATTGCTTTCCAGCAGACGGGCGACGGCGGCGGGCGGCAACTCCTCGGCCTCCGCGAGCCACAGCGCCGCCAGCTGCCGCCGCGGCAGCGCCGCCAACACCCGGACGGCGCGGCGCAGCTCCCCGGGAGATCCGGCGCGTCCCGAGCGCGC
Source organism: Streptomyces durbertensis (assembly GCF_014156695.1). Lineage (GTDB taxonomy): Bacteria > Actinomycetota > Actinomycetes > Streptomycetales > Streptomycetaceae > Streptomyces > Streptomyces durbertensis. The sequence continues at coordinate 26,196 of NZ_WMLF01000017.1, forward strand.
GGACCGCTCGGCGGCCGGCGGGCGCCGCACGGCGTCCGCCAGAAGCTCGGACAGCAGGTCGAGCGCCGCTGGCGAGAGCGGCTCCCGCCACACCCGGAACACCGCCTCCGCCACCAGCTCCTCCACCGCCGCGTCGCCGAGGGCCGCGTCTTCGGTCGCCGCGTCGCCGGTGGCCACATCGCCGGTGGCCGCGTCGCCGACGCTCCCGCCGGCGGCCAGTCGTCGCTCGGCGAGTGCGAGCAGTCCGGCGCGCTCGCGCCTGACCGCCTCGGCGTACCGCTCGGCGTCCAGCGTCCGGGACGCCGACGTGTCGCGGGCTTCCGGCATGGGGGCTCCACCTCTGCGGGGTCTGACTGCGTGGGGTTCTGGTGCCGCGAGCCGCCTCGGCGGCCTGACGCCCGTGCCACCCGACCCGCGTCCCCTACCCCGGAAGGCGGCCCGGCGACGCGGTCACGACGTCCGGCATACAAGAATCATATGAGGCATATGCCCGATGTGCCCCGATGAGAGGCTTTTCTGTGCCGCAGCTCACCGACCCCGCACGACGGCACGGGGCCGGCTCACACGTCACACACCCATCGCCGAGCCCCGCCACTGCTGCGCGGGGTTGTTCGGGTCGCAGTCCCAGATCACCAGCGGGGTGTCCCGGCCCGAGCCGTTGTTCAGCGGTGCGAGACACCGCTGGGAGTGCAGGCTCCTCAGCAGGCCGTTCGGCAGCCGCTCCCACCGCTGGTTGCCACCGTCGTGGCAGTTGTTGAGCCCGATCCTGGTCCCGTTCTCCGTCCGGGCGAACTGCACGTCCATGCAGCGGTCCAGCGCCCTGATGGTCCCGTCCGGGTGCAGCCTCCACGCCTGCGCCACGGTGCCGTTGCAGTCGTACAGCTGGATCTGGGTGCCCTCCTTGGTGCCGGCCCCCTTCACGTCCACACACCGCCCGGACTGCACGCCGACGATCTCACCGGTACCCGGGGCCGGCCGCGTACAGCTGAGCCGCGCGTAGAGCTGCCAGAACGTACCGTTTGTCGTGTAGCCGTAGGCCTTGCCCACGCGGCGGCACGTGTGCGCCGGATAGCCGGCCTGCGCGGCCAGGTAATAGGCGCCGTTCCAGGCCGCCTCCTCGGCGATGTTGTACGGACCGTGACCGATGCCGATGAACTCCTGCGTGGTGGAGGAGGCACCGACCGGCGCCGGCGCCTTCTCAGGGGCCGCCGGCGCGGCCACGGCGGTGGCCGGCATCAGCAGAGCGGCGGCTAACGCCAGCGCCACGGTCACCAGACGGGACAACTTCACGGATCTTCCCCTCACTTCGAGCCGAACGGGTCGGCGGAGTCGGACACGGCCGGACGGCCGCGCGGAAGTCGTGCAGAACGCGTACGGAACCACACCGATCAGGCCAGTCCCCACAATGCGGAACCTGCCGACCAGAGCACGCAGATGTTATCCACGCACACCCGTCCCACAACCCGCCGAATTCAGCCGACTCAACACCCCATGACCGGATACACCCCACTCCCCTCCCCCACAGCGCTCACCGGACTCCCGATCAGTCCACTCAGGCCACCGGCGTCCCGACCCGCAGCCGATTGCCGTCCGGATCGCGCAACTCCACCTCCCGCGCCCACGGCAGCTCCGCCACCACCATTCCGAACTCCCGCGCCACCGCGTCCACATCACGCACCCGGAGATAGACGAGGCCGTCCGGCCGCGCGTCCCCCTCGTGCTCCGACAGGAACAGCCGCACCTCGCCCCTCGCCACCTCGGCGAACACCGGAAAGCCGGGCTCGAAGCGGTGCTCCCACTCCAACGCGAAGCCCAACCGCGCGTACCAGGCCACCGCGACGGCCGCGTCCTTGACCCGCAGCACCGGAACCGCCTGCTCCCCCACCACGCCACCCCACCCTTTCCGGACAACCCCCGCCGAGTCGCCCATTACCACATCTTCCCTACCGTCACGCACCAAGATGTAC
>NZ_WMLF01000170.1 GCF_014156695.1 Streptomyces durbertensis
GTGCGGGGCCGCCGTGGGCGGGCTGTGCACGGCGGCCGCCGCGGTGGTGCAGCGGCACCAGGCGGCCTCGACCCGCGCCGGGAGCCGCCGCTGGTGGTACCTCGCGGGGTCGCTCCCGGTGCTGCTGGCGGTCCTCGCCGCGGTGGCGGTGGCCTCCGGGCGGGCCGCGTGGGGCCTCGCGGTGGCGTGGAGCGGCCCGTGGGGATGGGCCGCCCTGCCGCCGGCGGCGGTGGCGGGCGCGGTGCCCGCCTGGGCCGGGGTGGTGGGCGGGGCGCTCACCGTCCTCTGCGCGACCGGCGCACTGGGGTGCGCCCGGCGCGCGGCGATGGACGTGCCCGCCCGGGTGTTGCGCGCCCAGGGCCGGCTCGCGTTCGGGGTGACCGCCGCGCTGTACGCCTTCGACCTGCGGAACGCCCGCGCGCTGACCACCGGCGTGCATCACCGGCGTCGCCGCCGTCGTCGCCTGCCGCCACCTCGCGGGCGGACGCTGCTTGTGCCGTGGCGCGATCTGACCGCACTGCTGCGCTCCCCCGTCCGGCTGGCGGTCGCGCCGCTGTGGTCGGCGGCGGGCGTCGTGCTGCTGGCGCTGGCCGCCGGAGTCGGCGCCCGGGAGCCGGCCGCCCTGCTCGGGCTCACGGCTCTGGGCGCCGGCTGCCTCGGTGCGCTGAACGCGGCCGAGGGCGCCCGCCTGGACGGCGACGACCCGCGACGCGCCTCCCAACTAGCCTTCTCCCATGCGTCCTTGGCGCTTCGCCACGCCGCTGTTCCGGTACTGCTCGGCTGGCTCGGCGCGGGGGTCGGTCTCCTCGGGTGTGCGCTGCTCGGTCTGTGGCACCCTGTGCTGCCGCTGCTGCCCGCGACCGTGCCGGCCCTTGTCGGGGCCGCCCTGGTGACGGCGTACCGGGGTCCGGCGCCGCCGCTCGGCGTGGCCGGGGCGGGCGGGGTGCTGCTGTGGAACCTTCGCGGACCGCTGGTGGTCGTGGCGCTCGCCGCGCCGGCGTACAGGGCGGGAGGCGGTCTCGCGGCGGCGGCCTGGCTGGCGCTGCTGGCCTGCGTGGTACTGGCCTGGGCACGGCGCCTCGCCGCCACCGGCGCGCGGCCGGCACCGCACGCCGGCGCGGGCGGCGGACGGGGCGCCGACAGGGCGCGCGGCGAAGGCGGAGCCGACCGGCCGGGGCTGGCCGCGCGCGGTGAATGACGCGAGACTGAGCGTGAGTTGAGTCCAACGGAAGAGGGTACGGATGTCGGGGGCTGCAATCGAGCTGAGAGAGAGTGACCGGGCCGAGGTGGAGCGGCTGCTGGCGCAGGCCGTCGAGGAGGAGGTGCGCCGCTCCGGCGGTGTGACGGACGGCGCGGTGCTCTACTCCAGAGCCCGCGCGTCGCTCCCGGAGATGACGGGCCGCGCCGAGGAGGAGTACGCGGCCTACGTCAGGGCGTTGGACTCCACGACCAGCGGGAGCCTCGCCGAGCGCCTCACCGCCCGGGCGCTGGGACCAGCGGTCGGCGCGGTGCTCGCCGCGGGCGTGGCGATCCTCCTCTTCGACCGGGAGCACGGTTTCGGCAGCGCGATGGGCGCGGCGGCGGTGGTGGCGGTCGTCGGGGCGCTCGGCGCGCTCGGCCAGATCCTCCTCGCGCACCTGTGGGCGGCGCAGAACGGCGCGGGTGCCCGCAACCAGCCGGGCGGCGTCGAGCAGTTGCGGCTGGCCTGGCTGACCGCGCTCGACGTGCGCGGCGTACGGCCGTACCTGGAGCAGCAGCGGCTGGTCGCGCCCCGGGTGATGCCCCGGCAGCGCGGCGGCTCGGCCGGCGGCGGGACGCAGCGCCGGGCGCAGCCCAAGCTGCGCGGGCGGGACCGCAGCGGGGAGGCGAAGCGGCGCAACGCGCTGGAGCAGTCGTTCCGCCATCTGCCCACGCCCGACGCGGTGTTCGCGGGGCGGCGCGAGGCCATGGGGCAGATCGCCCAGTGGGTGCACCAGGCCCGCGCGAACACGAAGACCCAGCCGACGGTGGTGGTGCTGCACGGCCGTCCGGGCGCCGGGCGCAGCGCGTTGGCCGTGCGCGCCGCGCACGAGTTGCGGGACCAGTTCCGCGGCGCCTGCGTCGTCGACCTGCGCGGCGACACCCGGGAGGGCAACCGGCTCTCCACCAGGGAGGCACTGCTGCACCTGTTGAACCGGCTCGGCGCCCCGCGCGAGCAACTGCTGTTCCGGGGCAGCTCGGACGACGACTCCGCCGCCGGCGAGCAGCAGTTGCGCAGGCTGTCCGACCTGTACCAGCGCACGCTCACCGGCGTGCCGGTCACCGTCGTGCTGGAGGACGCCACGGACGCGGCGCAGGTGGCCGCGCTGGTGCCGGAGCGCTCCGACAGCCTGGTCGTCGTCACCACGACCGAGCCGATGGAGCTGCCGGGCACCCTGGCGGCGTGGGTGCACCACCTGGAGGTCGGTGCGCTGGACGGCGCCGGCACCGAGGAGGTGCTGCGGGCCGCCGCGACGGCGGCCGCCGAGAGCGAGGGCCGGGCGCCCGAGGCGCCGTACGACGCGGCCGCCTACGAGCGGGTGGCCCAGCTGTGCGGCGGGCTGCCGTTCGCGCTGCGCCTCGCGGGTTCGGCGATGCACGGCGACCGCACGGCGGCCACCGTCGCCGCCGACCTCGCCGCCTACGGCCCGGACGACGCGCTCGACCCCGTACAGCGCGCGCTCGCGCTGCGGTACGCGGACCAGGAGGAGCCGGGGCGCCGGCTGCTGCGGAGGCTGGCGCTGGCCGGCCGGGCGAGTCTGGGCGCCGCCGCCGCGGCGGCGCTGCTCGCCACCGACGAGCGGGAGGCGGCCCGCCGGCTGGAGGCCCTGGCCACCGCCGGGCTGATCCAGCACGTACGCGGCAACCGCTACCGACTGCACGGCCTGGTACGGCACTTCGCGCTCGCCAGGCTGCTGGACGAGGAGGTCGCCGAGGAGCGGGGCGCCGCCCAGGAGCGGCTGATCCGCTCGTACGCGGAGCTGGCCGACGCCGTGATCCGCATGGTGGACGGCAAGACCTCCACCCGGGCCAACCAGTTCGGCGGGCACGGCTTCCGTTCGCTGGAGTCGGCGCTGCGCTGGCTGGACGACGAGTCGAGCTTCATCACGGCGGCGCTGCGGCACGCCGACGAGGGCGTCGACCAGGCCGCCGTGTCCCACCTGTTGGGCGCGCTGTGCGACTACTGCCTGCTGCGCGGCGACCTCTACCGGCTGGGCGAGCTGAACGATCTCGCGCAGGCCGTGGACCGGGGGCTGCTCACCCGTTCGGTGCAGTGGCGTACCGGTGTCGCGGCCCGGCAGCTCGGTGAACTCGACCAGTCGCACACCACCCTGGCGTCGGCGGTCAACCTCTATCTGGAGGCCGAGCACCCGGCCGGCGCCGCCCGCACGCTGCGCGAACTCGGCGTCACCCTGCACCACCAGGGCCAGTTGGCGGAGGCTGCGAGCAAGCTGCGGCAGGCGCTCGACCTCCAGACCGGCGACGCGCTGCGCGGCGACCGGGCGTGGACACTGCACGCCCTCGCCGCGGTGCAGCGGGACCGCGGCCAGATCACCGAGGCGCTGGGCATGCTGCGGGAGTCCCTGGCCCTGCACGAGGAGAGCGAGAGCCTGCACGGCCAGGCCTGGGCGCACTACCAGCTCGGCCAGACGCTGCTGCGCGTCGGCGACCTCACCAGCGCCGAGGCGGAGCTGCACCAGGCCCTGGAGGACTACCGGCGCACGCAGGACGGCCGTGGCCAGGCGTGGGCGCAGACGCAGCTCGCCCGGGCCCGGCTGTACGGCGGGGAGGCCGGCGAGGCGGTGGAGGAGCTGCACGCGGCCCTCGCCAGGCACCGGGAGAGCGAGGACGCGCGCGGCGAGGCGTGGAGCCTGTACTACCTGGGGCTCGCACTGGAGGAGGACGGCGACCGGGACAGCGCGGTGCAGGAGCTGGAACGGGCCCGGGCGAGCTTCAGCCGGATGCGGGACGTGTACGGGCTGGCGTGCGCCCGCCACCACCTGGGCCGGGTCACCCGCGACCAGCGGGCCGCGCGTACCGGCAACCTGCACAACAGCGGCTTCGCCCGGCAGCTGTTGCAGGACGCCCGCAGCGACTTCCAGCGGGTCGGGGTGGCGCACCACGAGGCGTGGTCGTGTCTGGAGCTGGCGGTGACCGACGCGGGCAACGGCAAGCTGCGCCAGGCCCTGGACCTCACCGACGACGCGCTGCGGCTCTTCACCGGTGCCGGGTCGGCGTCCGGTGGCGGTTCCGGTGGCGGTTCCGGTTCCGGTGAGGCCGTGCGGAGCACGCCGGGACGCGTCCCCGATCTGCGGGGCGCGGACTGGGCGCGCTTCCTGCGCTGCACGCTGCTGCCCTTCGCCTCGCCGGGCGGGGCCGTGGTGGGGGTCGCGGTCGCCCAGGAGGAGCTGGCGCAGCTGCTGCGCGAGCGCCATCCGGCCCGGGACCACGCGCTGACCGAGAGCGCCGAGGCGTACGCGCTGATGTTGGAGCGCGGCGTCGAGTCGGAGGACGGCTGGCAGGCGTGGGACCTGGGGATGGTCCCGAGCCGGCAGGCCCGCGACGTGATCGCCACCGAGGTCGCCTGACCGGCCCGGGGTTGCGGAAAAAGCGCCGGGGCGCGGCCAGTCGGCCGCGCCCCGGTTCTCTGCTCACCGCTCCGCCCGGTGCCGCTTCCGGCACCGGGCGTTCACTCACTTGGTGCGGTAGGCGTCGATGATGGTCTGGTTCGTGGTGTTGCCCTTCTTGTCCACGATCTTGGCCCGGAAGGACACGGACTTGCCGGCCTTCGGGTTCTTGACCTTCACCGCGCCCTTGCTGACGGTGAGCTTCTTCCAGCTCTTGCCGCCGTTGACGCTGACCTCGATCCTGAGCGACTTCAGGTTCTTGCCCGCGGCCGAACCCTGCACCTTCACGGGGACGCTCAGCGTCGCGCCGGCCTTGGCCCGGCTGTCAAGGCCGAGCTTCGGGGCGTAGCGGACGGCGGACGCCGCCACCTTGGTGTCGCTCTTGGTGCGCGCCGAGGTGAAGCTGATGGAGCTGGTCACCTTGGTGGACACCGCGGCCACACCGCTGCGGCTGACCGTCGTCACCAGACGGTAGTCGGCCTTGCCCTTGGGCAGCTGGAACGCGACGAAGTCCATCGGGTCCTTCTCGACCTTGTAGACCTTGCCGTTGCGGTACAGGGTCGTCTTCGCCGACCTGTACTCGCTGCCGCCGTAGTTGCCGGCGCCGTCGGCCAGCGGGTTGGTGCTGCCGTAGAGCATGTCACCGTCGCGGAACAGGCCGTCGTACTTCTTCAGCATCGGGCCGTAGACGCCGGTGTTGAAGGTCTGGCTGTAGGACTTGCCCGCGGTGAGCACACGCTCGGGGCCGTCGTAGGCGGCCTCCAGCGCGTCGGCCTTGTAGTTGACCTGGAGGAACGACTGGCTCCACGCGGTCTTCTTGTCGGCCCGCACGTGGACCGTGGCGGTCTTCGGCAGCTTGTACTCGGTGCCCGTCGCCGACCAGGTGGTCGACGGCATCGTGAACAGCACGCCGTCACGCTTGCCGACCGAGGAACCCATCCGGGTCTTGATCGTCGCCAGCTGGCTCTTCTTCGTGTCCAGCTTCAGACCGGTGTAGAAGCTGCCCTTGCGGGCGTGGGCGACGTGGTACTCGTTGGTGCCGCGCACGTGCACCGACTGGGCCGTGGCGTTGAGGGTGTAGCCGGCCGGGACCTTGCCGACCTGCGCGGTGCGCAGACCCGCGGGGGCTCCGAAGGCACTGGCGTTGTAGTACGACTTGCTCTCGATCTCGTAACTGGCTCTGACCGCGAACGACTTGGCCTTCTTGTCCGGCACCGTCATGGTGATCGGCTTGGTCTTGCGCGCGTCGTGGGTGACCGCGGTCTTCTTGGTGAGGTTCACCACCGGCGAGACCAGCCAGTCGTAGCCCTTGCTGCCGTCCTTGCCGATCGGCATCGCCGACTCGACCGAGTAACGGCCCTTGGGGAGACGCATCTTGTCGATGCCCATGGAGCTGTCGAGGAAGAACCAGTCCTCCTCGCTCACGATCGCGGCCATCCACTCCTTGGCCGGCTTGCCGTCACGGCCGATCGGGCGGAGGGTCAGGTCGTAGGACTCCGGCTCGCGGTTCACGGCCGCCGCGGTGCGCACGGTCTGCCCGCCGCCGGTCGCGGTGACGAACATGCTGTAGGCGCCGTCGAGCTTGCCGCCGTGCGTGGTGTCGGCGGTCAGCCGGACCGAGGCGGTGCCGCCGGCCGGGACCGTCACCTGCCGCGCGCCCAGCGAGAACATCGCCTTCGGGGCAGCCTTGCCGGTCGGGCCGTGGGTCTCGGTGGCCAGGTTGAGCGTGACGTCCTTGGTACCGAGGTTCCGGTAGGTCACGTCGCGGTTGACCGGCTTGTCGTCATGGTGCGGCCACGCGGTGGTGCCGAAGCTCACCGACGGGGTCTCCGCGATCACGGTCTGCCGGGTGGCGCGGGCGATGTCGACCCGGCCGGAGCCCTGCTGGACGGCGCTGAAGCCGGCGCTGAGCTTGGTGGAGCTGGTCAGCGCGGCCTTGATGCGCTCACCGGTCCAGTCCGGGTTCTGCTGCGCGAGCAGCGCGGCGGCGCCGGCGACGTGCGGGGTGGCCATCGAGGTGCCGGAGATCGCCGTGTAGCCGTCGGCGACGCGGGTCCCCTCCTGCTCGATCGCGCTCCCCTTGGCGGCCGCGGCACCGATGTCCACGCCGGGCGCGGTCATGTCGGGCTTGAGGTGGCCGTCGCCGGTGCGCAGGCCGATCGAGGAGAACTCGGCGACCCGGTCGCGGCGGTCGACCGCCCCGACGGTCAGCGCGGAGTCGGCGCTGCCCGGCGAGGAGATCGTGTTCTTGCCGGGGCCCTCGTTGCCGGCGGCGATGACAAACAGCGCGCCGCTCGTCTCGGACAGCCGGTTGACGGCCTCTTCCATCGGGTCGATGCCCGGAAGGTCGTAGCCGCCGAGGCTGAGGTTGACGACCTTCGCGCCCCGCGCGACGGCCCACTCCATGCCCTCGATGATGCCGGAGTCCATGCCGTAGCCCTGGTCGTCGAGGACCTTGGCGTTGATCAGCTGGGCCTTGGGGGCGACGCCCTTGTAGCGGCCCTTGGACTTGGCGCCGGTGCCCGCCGCGGTGGAGGCGACGTGCGTGCCGTGGCCCTGACGGTCGCGGGTGCTGCCGGAGCCGCTGAAGTCCCGGGCGGCGACGACCTTGCCACCGCCGAGGTCGGGGTGCGAGGTGTCGATGCCGGTGTCCAGGACCGCGATGCGGACGCCTTCACCCTCGTAGCCGGCCTGCCAGGCGGTCGGCGCGCCGATCCGCGCGACGCTCTTGTCCAGGGCGACCTTGCGGACGCGGTCGAGGGAGATCGTCTCCACTCCCGACCCGCCGGTCAGCGCCTTCCAGGCGGCGGAGGCGTCGTCCTCGGAGACGGTGACGGCCTCGCCGTTCACCGCGTCGAGGGAGGCCCGGATCTCCGGGTCGGCGGCGGCCCGCAGCCGGCTCTTCGCGGCCGGGCTCTTGCCCTTGTAGGTGACGATGAACGGCACACCGGTGCCGGCCACCGCGCGGTACTGCTTGCGCTTCAGCTCGGTGATGTCGAACAGCGCGATGTCGACCTTGCCCGCGGCGATGTGCCGCTGGGCGTCGGCCGGGATGACGTAGGTCCGCTTGCCTATTCGCCGGGTCTGGACGGGTATGTTCTCCCGCCCCTCGGCGCGCAGGAAGCCGACGACCTTGCCGCGCGAACCGACCAGGACCCGGTCGCCCGTGATGAGCGTCACGCTCCGGACCTTGGCGCCCTTCTGGGCGTCGCCCCCTGCCTGGACCGGCGTCGTACCGGCCTTCCAGCCCGCCCCTGCGGACTCCGGTGCGGCCATGCCGACCGTCAGCGTGACGGCCGTCGCCACTGCCACCGCGGACACGCAGGCGGCACCCATTCTGGATTTACTTGTCAACTCTCCCCCAGGTGAGGTCATTCACCATCGAACGAGGTGAAGAGGGTGGTCAGAACCCTCGTTGCGGCAAGTATGCATGCCGCGGGGGAAGTTGATGTCACAGAACTGCCACAACACCGTCCGGGCCCGCCCGTGGGGAACAACGCCCGGGACCCGGGGCCCTCGGCACCACCCCCGCGGGGTGCTCCGAGGGCCGTACGTCAGTCGGTGTCGCGGTCGCCGCCGGTGGCGGCGGCGCCCTTCTCGGCGACCGGGAACTCGCGACCCCGCACCGCCTCCATGCGGCGCGTCATGGAACGCATCAGCCACCACACCGCCAGGCCCATGACCGCGAAGACAAGAAAGCCGAGCACGCCGGGCGTCACCTTGTTCTCGTCGAAGGTGTCGGCGAGAAGAACCAGGTCAGCGGCGTGTGCGAAGGTCACCGAGGTAGTCATGGCATCAATTGTCGCGGATGCCTGCGAAGAGGTCGTCCTCGGGGAGGGACGTCTCGACGAGGGACTTGGCCAGCTCGTACTCCTCCGTCGGCCAGACCTCCTGCTGGACCTCCATCGGCACCCGGAACCAGCCGCCGTCCGGGTCGATCTGGGTGGCGTGCGCGATGAGCGCCTTGTCCCGCAGCGGGAAGAACTCGGCGCACGGCACGTACGTCGTCAGCTCGCGGTCCTTGCGCTGGAACTCGTCCCACCGCTGCAGCCACTCCCCGTACGGCGACTCGAGACCCCGCTCGAGCATCGCGTCGTGCAGCGCCTGCGTGCGCGGCCGGTTGAAGCCCTGGTTGTAGTAGAGCTTCAGCGGGCGCCACGGCTCGCCGGCCTCCGGATAGCGGTCCGGGTCGGCGGCGGCGTCGAAGGCCACCATGCTGATCCTGTGCGTCATGATGTGGTCCGGGTGCGGGTAGCCGCCGTTCTCGTCGTACGTGGTGATCACGTGCGGACGGAACTCGCGGATCAGCTTCACCAGCGCCCCGGCGGCCTCCTCCACGTCCTGGAGCGCGAAGCAGCCCTCCGGCAGCGGCGGCAGCGGGTCACCCTCGGGAAGACCCGAGTCCACGAAGCCGAGCCACGCCTGGCGCACACCCAGGATCTCCCGCGCCTCGTCCATCTCCCTGCGGCGGACCTCGTGGATGTTCGCCTCGATGTAGGCGTCCCCCTGGAGCTTCGGGTTGAGGATGGAGCCCCGCTCGCCGCCCGTGCACGTGGCGACGAGTACGTCCACTCCCTCCGAAACGTACTTGGCCATGGTCGCCGCGCCCTTGCTCGACTCGTCGTCGGGGTGGGCGTGCACGGCCATGAGTCGCAGCTGGTCTGTCAAGACAGTCAAGGCGGGTCCTCGGTAAGGTGTCGCGGAAGACGGCTTCTATAGTGACCGATGAGTGTGGGGATATATTCCTTCATCCCACTGACAGTCCGCACTCGCGTTCCGCACGCCGGCCGTCTCCGGGGCGGGCGCGCCGCACCACCGCCGAGGACGTGACCGACGTGAGCCAGGCCGACTCCCGGGACGGGACCGCCCCCCAGTCGCCGCCCCCCGGCCGCTACGGCGACACCGCCGCACGGGACGCCCGCGCGGACCGCCGGTTGAAGATCCTCGGCGCGGTGCTCGGCACGGCCTTCCTCGCCATGATCGGCTGGTTCGGCTACGCGCACATCACCTCCGGCAACGAGATCAGCGCCGAGCTCATCAAGTTCCAGATCACCTCCGACGAGGAGGTGCGAGCCCATCTGGAGGTCCGCAAGGGCGAGTCCGTGACGGGCGTGTGCACCGTGCGCGCCCTCACCACCGACAAGGCCGAGGTGGGCCGCCGCGAGTTCACCTTCGACCAGCCGGTGAAGCGCCTGGACGAGATCGTCTCCATCCGCACCACCGCGCGCGCCGGTTCGGCGCAGCTGATCGGCTGCCGCCCCAGCGACCGCTGAGCGCCGCGCCCGCGGGCCCTCGGGCCGCCGAGACGGACGGCCACGGACAGTGGCCGGGCCGACACTTCCTGCTGCACCTTCTTCCGTTTTACGCTGGAATTGTTAAGCTCGATGTTTCGCCCGCCCGGGAGGACCGCAACCTTCAGGGCAGGGCGTTGCTTTATATCCCGAGTACCTGCAAGGAGCACCTGTGACCCAGACCAGCGACAACGTCACCTGGCTGACCCAGGAGGCGTACGACCAGCTCAAGACCGAGCTGGACTACCTGTCGGGTCCCGCACGTACCGAGATCGCGAAGAAGATCGAGGCGGCCCGTGAAGAGGGCGACCTGCGGGAGAACGGCGGCTACCACGCCGCCAAGGAGGAGCAGGGCAAGCAGGAGCTGCGGGTGCGGCAGCTACAGCAGCTCCTTGAGCGCGCGAGGGTCGGTGAGACCCCCGCCGACGACGGCGTGGTGGAGCCCGGCATGGTCGTGACGATCGCCTTCGACGGCGACCCGGACGACACCCTGACCTTCCTGCTCGGCTCGCGCGAGTACGCCAGCTCCGAGGTGGAGACGTACTCGCCGCAGTCCCCGCTGGGGCAAGGGGTCAACGGCAAGAAGGTCGGCGACGAGGCCGCGTACGAGCTGCCCAACGGCAAGCGGGCCTCGGTGAAGATCCTGGAGGCCAAGCCGTACGGCGGCTGAGGCAGGCGACACGTGACGAGGGGCCGGGCGACCGCTTCCCGGCACGCTGGTGGTGGAGCGGGTGCGACTCCCGCACCGCGGGGACCCCGGCGGGGTGCCGGCCCCGGGCAGCCACGTCGTGCAGTGCCGGGACGGTGAGACGCCGGTGTACATCGTCA
>NZ_WMLF01000171.1 GCF_014156695.1 Streptomyces durbertensis
GGGGAGTGGCGGGCCTGACCGCCGCCCACGTGCTCCGGCGCGCATGCGAGGTGTGGCTCTACGAGGCCGACCCGCGCCTCGGAGGCCACGCGCACACCCACGACGTCACCGCCTCCGACGGGCGCACGCACCAGGTGGACTCCGGCTTCGTCGTGCACAACCGGCGCACCTACCCCACCCTGCTGCGGCTCTTCGACGAGTTGGGCGTCCGCACCCAGGAGTCCGAGATGAGCCTGTCCGTGCGGTGCGAGGGCTGCGGCCTGGAGTACGCCGGAGCCCGGGGACCGGCGGGACTGTTCGCCCGCCCGGCGACCTCGCTGCGGCCCCGGGCCCTGCGCATGTTCGCCGAGGTGCCGCTCTTCCACCGACGCGCCCGGGCCCTGCTGGTGCGCTCGGCGGCCGGACCCGCGGACGCGCCGCCCACCCTCGGCGCGTTCCTCGACGCCGGCGGCTTCTCCCGCTACTTCCGGCGGCACTTCGTCGCCCCGCTGGTCTCCGCCGTCTGGTCCTGCCCCGCCCGGACCGCCCTGGACTACCCGGCCGAGTACCTGTTCCGCTTCCTCGACCACCACGGCATGCTGACCGTCACCGGCTCGCCGCGCTGGCGTACGGTCACCGGCGGCTCCCGCGAGTACGTGCGCAGGATCGCCGAACAACTGCACACCGTGCGCGCCGGCGCCCCCGTGAGGACCGTGCGCCGCTTCCCCGGCGGCGCGGAGGTCGTCACCGAGGCCGGCCAGGCGCGGACGTTCGACGGCGTGGTGATCGCCGTCCACCCCGACCAGGCGCTACGGCTGCTCGCCGACGCCACACCGACCGAGAAGCAGGTGCTCGGCGCCTTCCGCTACTCCCGCAACCCGACCGTGCTGCACACCGACACCTCGGTGCTCCCCCGCAGCCGCCGTGCCCACGCCTCGTGGAACTACCACATGGCCACCTGCGACGACGGCGACCGCGGCGTGCGGATCAGCTACGACATGAACCGCCTCCAGCGCCTGGACGCCACCGACCGGTACCTGGTGACACTCGGCTCCGCCGACCGCGTCGACCCGAGCCGGGTACTCGCCGAGATGGTCTACGAGCACCCGGTCTACACCGTGGAGTCCGTCGCCGCACAGCAGCGCCTGCCCGAACTCGACTCGGCCGAGACCGCCTTCGCCGGCGCGTACCACGGCTGGGGCTTCCACGAGGACGGCTGCGCCTCGGGGGCGCGGGCCGCCGGAGTGATGGGGGTGCACTGGTGATCCCCGCCCTCTACCCCTGCCTGGTCGTCCACCGCCGGCGCGGCGCGGTCGAACACACCGTGCGGCACCGCACCTACCTCTGGCTGATCGACCCCGACGACCCGCCCCGCCCGCCGTGGTGGCTGCGGCCGCTCGCCGGATTCCACGCCCGCGACCACTTCGACGGCACCGCCCCCACCATCAGGGCCGGCCTGGACCGGTTCCTCGCCGGCCGGGGCGTCCTCCTCGACGGTGGACGGGTCACCATGCTCTGCCACGCACGGGTGCTCGGGTACGTCTTCAACCCGCTCACGCTCTTCTGGTGCCACGACCGCGACGGCCGGCTGCGCTGCGTCGTCGCCGAGGTGCACAACACCTACCACGGCCGCCACTGCTACCTCCTGGAACCCGACGACCGCGGCCGGGCGCGAACCGCCAAGGAGTTCTACGTCTCGCCGTTCCTCCCTGTCGACGGCCACTACGCCATGCGGCTTCCCGAGCCGGACGAACGGCTCTCCCTCAGCGTGCGTCTCGACCTGCCCGGCCGCCCGCCCTTCACCGCCGGCGTCGCCGGCCACCGCGTACGGCCGACCCACCGCAACCTGCTGGCGGCCGCCGCCCGCCACCCGTGGTCCACCCTCGCGGTCTCCGCCGCCATCCGACTGCACGGCGTCCGGCTGCTGCTGCGCGGCCTGCCGATGCGACCCCGCACCGCCGACGCCGCCGGGTCCCAGCGGGCCTCGTCCCCCGCACGCCGCCCCCGGCGCCGACGACCCCCGCACCGGTTCGCCGACCGGCGCCGCACGAAGGAGAGCACCAAGTGAGCAGCGTCCCCCTGACCGTCCCCACCGGGATCAACGCCGACCGGTGGCCGGACGTCGCCCGCGTACCGGCCGCCTCCGCGGCCGCCCGCCGCGCCGCCGCCCTGCTGGTCCGCCACGCGGTCGCCCGCCTTCCGCTGCGCGTCGAGATGCCCGACGGACGCCTGCTGGGCGCCGGGGGACCGACCCTGCGGGTGCACGACGCCGACGCCTTCCACGCCCGCCTCGCGGCCGGCGGCCTCGTCGGCTTCGGCGAGTCCCACCTCGCGGGAGAGTGGGACGCGCCCGACCTCGTCGCCGTCCTGACCGTGCTCGCCGAGAACGTCGCGACCCTCGTGCCCGCCCCGCTGCAACGGCTGCGGGGACTGTGGGCGCCACGGCAACCGAACGACAACCGCAACACCCCCGGTGGCTCCCGCCGGAACATCGCCCACCACTACGACCTCTCCAACGACCTCTTCGCGCTGTTCCTCGACCGGACGATGACCTACTCGTCCGCGCTCTTCGAGACCCTGCCCGCCGCCCCCGGCGACCTGGCCGAGGCACAGCACCGCAAGATCGACCGGCTGCTCGACCTCGCGGAGGTCGGCCCGGGCACCGACCTGCTGGAGATCGGCACCGGCTGGGGCGAACTGGCCCTGCGCGCCGCCGCCCGGGGCGCCCACGTCACCACCGTCACCCTCTCCGCCGAGCAGCGCGACCTCGCCCGCCGACGTGTCGCCGACGCCGGTCTCACCGACCTGGTCACCGTCGAACTGCGCGACTACCGCGAACTCACCGGGCACCACGACGCCGTCGTCAGCGTGGAGATGATCGAGGCCGTGGGGGCGGAGTTCTGGCCCGCGTACTTCGAGCGCGTCCACGCCCTGCTGCGCCCGGGCGGACTGGCCGCGGTCCAGGCCATCACCATGCCGCACGACCGCATGCTGGCCAGCCGCGACACCCACACCTGGATCAGGAAGTACATCTTCCCCGGCGGCCAGCTGCCCTCCGTCGAGGCCGTCGAGGCGAGCCTGCCGCGTGGGCTGCGCACCGTCCGCAGGGACGCCTTCGGGCCGCACTACGCGCAGACGCTGCGCCTGTGGGAGGAGACGTTCACCGCCCGGGCCGACGAGGTGGCCGCCCTCGGCTTCGACGACGTCTTCCGCCGCATGTGGCGGTTCTACCTCGCCTACTCCGAGGCCGGGTTCCGCTCCGGCTACCTGGACGTCCAGCAGTACCTGCTGCGGCGCGACCCGGCCGTCGCGCCGGCCGCGCCCGAGGGAAGGTGACGGAGATGTACGACGTGGAATGGGGCGCGCTGGGCGTCAACCTCCTCGCCTCGGCGGCTGCCGCGCTCGCCGTGATGACGGCGACCTTCGTGATCGCGCTGCGCCGAGGAGTGCACCGCATCGTGGACGTCGCCTGGGGGGCGGCCTTCGCCGCCGTCGCCCTCGTCTCCTGGCTGCTGTCGGCCGGTGCCGGCGACGACGGGCGGCGCCTGCTCGTCCTCGTTCTCACCGGCGTCTGGGGGCTGCGTCTCGCGGCGCACATCGCCTACCGGGGAACCGGGCACGGCGAGGACCCGCGCTACGCGCGCATGCTGGACAAGGCGCCCGGCGGCCGTACCGCGTACGCGTTCCGCAAGGTGTACCTGCTGCAGGGCGCGCTGGTGTGGCTGGTGTCGCTGCCCGTGCAGGCGGCCGCCTACCTGCCGGCGGCACTCGACCCCTGGGCGGCCGTCGCGGTGGTGCTGTGGACCACCGGAATCCTCTTCGAGGCCGTCGGCGACCGCCAGTTGGCCCGCTTCAAGGCGGACCCGGCCAACCGCGGCCGGATCATGGACCGCGGCCTGTGGCGCTACACCCGCCACCCGAACTACTTCGGCGACTTCCTCGTCTGGTGGGGCCTGTTCCTCCTCACCGCACCCGACCCGGCGCTCGCCGCAGCCGTGCTGGTCTCCCCGCTGGTCATGAGCTACCTGCTGATCTTCGGCAGCGGGAAGCGCCTCCTGGAGCGCCACATGCGGGACAGGCCCGGCTACGCCGAGTACGCCGCCCGCACGAGCGGCTTCTTCCCGCTCCCGCCCCGCCGGGAGCCCGCCAAGGGACCGCGGCCGTAGTGGTTCTCCGAGGCGTAGTGGTTCTCCGAGGCCGCCCGCGCCCCCACCTCCGACGGCCGGCGGTGTGGGGCGCGGGGCGGCGACGCGCGGGCCCTCAGTCCAGACCGCGCGCGTCGCGGAAGCGGGCCAGCCCGTCGTCCAGGGCCACGACCGGGTCGGGATAGTCGGGGCGTTCCCCGTCAGCGGCCTTCCACGGCTGGTGGACCCGGCCGCCGGGCAGCGCCGCGTCCGCCAACTCCGGGACCCAGCGCCGCACATAGTCCCCGTTCGGGTCGAAGCGCCTGGCCTGGGCGAGCGGGTTGAGCACCCGGTTGGGGCGGGTGTCGGTGCCCGTGCCCGCCACCCACTGCCAGTTCAGCTGGTTGTTCGCCACGTCCCCGTCGACGAGCAGGTCGAGGAAGTGCGCCGCCCCGATCCGCCAGTCCACGTACAGCGTCTTGGTGAGGAAGCTCGCCGCCAGCAGCCGGCCCCGGTTGTGCATCCACCCCTCGTGCCGCAGCTGCCGCATCGCCGCGTCCACGATCGGATAGCCCGTGCGGCCCTCACGCCACGCCTCGACCTCCGGCCCCTCGCCGCGCCAGCGGTCCCCCCGCCCGCGGTAGTCCTCGAACGCGGCGGCCGGGCGGGCGGCGAGCACCTGGTGGTGGAAGTCCCGCCAGGCGAGCTGCCGGACGAACGCCTCCGCCCCCGCCTCGCCGTGCCGCCGGGCACGCTCGACCAGCTCGGCCGCCGACAGGCAACCGAAGTGCAGATAGGGCGAGAGGCGTGAGGTCGCGTCGCCGGCCAGGTCGTCGTGCCGGTCCTCGTAGTCGTCGACGCCGCCGGCCAGCCAGCGGCGGAACCGCTCCCGTCCGGCCGACTCCCCGCCCGGTACCAGCCCCGGCGAACGCCGCGCGACCTTCGGCGAGGGCAGCCGCGCGGAGCCGACGTCCGGCACCGGCACGCGCCGCGGCGCGCCGCCCACGGCCCGCGGCGCCGTCGCCGACCAACGCCGGAAGTAGGGGGTGAACACGGCGAAGTGGTCCTTCCCCGAGGGGGTCACCGCCCCCGGCGCCAGCACCGTGCACACCGCGTCGTGGACCCGCAGCCGCCGGCCCGCCGACTCCAGCTCCCGGCGCAGCCGCTCCTCCCGCTCCGCGGCGAACCGGCTCACCCCGGCGGCCATGTGCACCTCGTCCGCCCCGGCCTCGGCGGCGACCGCCAGCACCTCCGCGACCAGCGGCCCCTCCCGGAACACCAGGCGGCCGCCGCGCTCACGGAGCGCGGCGTCCAGGTCCGCCAGCGCGTCGGCGAGGAAGGACAGCCGGTTCGGCGAGGCGAAGCCCGCCGCGTCCACCGCCGGATCACGCACGAACAGCGGCACCACCAGGTCGGCCTCCGCCAGCGCCGAACGCAGCGGCGGGTGGTCGTGCACCCGCAGGTCGGCGGTGTACAGCACCACCGCCACCCGGTCCTGCCGCGCCGCGCCGTCGCGCGGACCCCGCCTGCCGCCCCCCTGCGTGCGTTGGTTCATCAGATACCTCCATCAACGGCCGTGCCGGCACCCTCCACCGGCTCACCGGTGGTTCGCGGCCGGTGGCACGCGTGGATGCCCGGCACGTCGAAAGTGCCCCAGAAGGGGTGCCACGGCCGGGAGGCGCGGCCGTGGCACCCGGGAAAAGGAGGGGCGCCGGTCAGCCGCGCCAGTCCATCTCGTCCGGGTCGGGGCCGAGCCGGGTGCCGGTGTCCAGGCCGGCGATCGACGCCATGTCCGCCTCGTCCAGCGCGAAGTCGAAGACGTTGATGTTCTCCCGGATGCGGGAGGGCGTCACCGACTTGGGGATGACCACGTTGCCCAGCTGGAGGTGCCAGCGCAGGATCACCTGCGCCGGGGTGCGGCCGTGCCGCTCGGCGATCGCGCCGATCACCGGGTCGGCCAGGATGTCCTTGCCCTGGCCCAGCGGCGACCACGCCTCGGTGACGACGGAGTGCTCCCGGTGGTACGCGCGCAGCTCGCCCTGCTGGAGCGTCGGGTGCAGCTCCACCTGGTTGAGTGCGGGTACCGTGGCCGTCTCCTCCGCGAGCCGCCGCAGCTGCGCCGGCTTGAAGTTCGACACGCCGATCGCCCGGGCGCGGCCGTCCGCGTACAGCTTCTCCAGCGCGCGCCAGGTCTCGACGTAGGTGTCGAACATCGGCATCGGCCAGTGGATGAGATAGAGGTCCACGTACTCCAGACCCAGCCGCTCCAACGAGGCGTCGAACGCGCGGAGGGTCGAGTCGTAGCCCTGCTCGCTGTTCCACACCTTCGTGGTGACGAACAGCTCCTCGCGCGGCAGGCCGGAGGCGGCGAGCGCCCTGCCCGTCCCGACCTCGTTCTCGTAGACCGCGGCGGTGTCGATGCTGCGGTAGCCGGCCTCCAGCGCGTGACCCACCGCCGCGGTGGCCTCGTCGTCCGGAACCTGCCACACGCCGAAGCCCAGCTGAGGCATGACAACACCGTTGTTCAGGGTGATCGTGGGGGCGTCACTCACAGAAGATCGGATCCTTCGACTCTCGCGAACTGTGCTCTTGCTCTCGAGGACGGAGAACGATCAGCCGGCGGTGGACATTCCCGCACGGCCTCGTCAGCGGCGGTACAGCGTGTCGATCTCCTGCTGGTAGACCTTCTCGATCGACCGGCGCCGCAGCTTCAGCGACGGCGTGAGCAGGCCGTCCTCCACGGTGAACTGGCGGCCCAGTATCCGGAACGTGCGGATCGACTCCGCCTGCGAGACCTGCGTGTTCGCCGCTATCACCGCCCGCCTCACCTCGTGCTCCAGGTCGACGTCGTGCACCAGCTGGGAGGCGGGCACCGCCGGCTTGCGGCGCATCGCCAACCAGTGGTTCACCGCCTCCGGGTCCAGGGTGATCAGGGCGGAGACGAAGGGCCGGTCGTTGCCGATGACCACACACTGCGCGACCAGCGGGTGGGCGCGCACCCGGCCCTCCAGCACCGCCGGGTTGACCGTCTTCCCGCTGGAGGTGACCAGCACGTCCTTCTTGCGGCCCGTGATCGTCAGATAGCCGTGCTCGTCCAGCTCCCCCAGGTCACCGGTGGCGAACCAGCCCTCCCGCAGCGAACGGGCGGTCGCCGCCGGATCGCTCAGATACCCCTGGAACACCTGGCCGCCGCGCACCCACACCTCGCCGTCCTCCGCGAGGGCCACCGTCGTGCCCGGGATCGGCACGCCGACCGTGCCGAACCGCGGGCGCTCGGGCGGGTTGCCGGTGAGCGTCGCGGTCGTCTCGGTCAGCCCCCAGCCCTCGAACACCCGCACCCCGGCCCCGTCGAAGAACAACCCCAGCCGGCGGTCCATCGAACTGCCGCCGGACACCGCGTACCGCAGCCGCCCACCGAGCGCCCGGCGCAACCGGACGTACACCAGACGGTCCATCAGCTGGTGGCGCACCCGCAGCGCCGCGCTCGGCCCGGGGCCCTCACCGAACGCCTTCCGCTCCACCGCCTCCGCGTACCGCTCGGCGACCTCCTCGGCCTGCTCGAACACCGCCAGCCGGCCCTCGGCCTCCGCCTGCCGGCGCGCCGCCGAGTGGATCCGCTCGAACAGGTACGGCACCGCGAGCAGGAACGTCGGCTGGAACTCCCGCAGTGCCGGCAGCAGCGCGCTCGGCGTCATCTCCGGCTGGTGGCCCAGCTTCACGCCCGCCCGCACCGCCGCCACCTGCACCATCCGCCCGTAGACGTGCGCGAGCGGCAACAGCAGCAGCGTCGTCGGCTCCGTCTTCAGACCGGAGCTGAAGACCGACTCGTACCGCTTCACGATGTTGTCGCACTCGGCCATCAGGTTGGCGTGGGTGAGCACGCAGCCCTTGGGCCGGCCCTCGCTGCCCGAGGTGTAGACGACCGTGGCGACGGTGTCCGGGGTGAGCGCCATCCGGTGCCGCTCGACGACATCGGTGTGGATGCGCCGGCCCGCCTCGGCCAACTGCTGCCGCGCACCGGCGTCGAGCTGCCACAGCCGGCTCAGCAGCGGCAGCCGGTCCACGACGGCGCCGATCGTCATCGCGTGGTCCTCGGTCTCCACGACCGCCGCCGACACCGCCGCGTCCGTGAACATCCACAGCACCTGCTCGGACGACGACGTCGGGTACACCGGGACCGACTGCGCGCCGATCGTCCACAGGGCGTAGTCGAAGAGCGTCCACTCGTAGCGCGTGCGCGACATGAGCGCCACCCGGTCGCCGAACCGCACCCCTTCCGCGAGCAGGCCCTTGGCCAGCGCCAGCACCTCGTCGCGGAACTCCTCGGCGGTCACGTCCCGCCAACTGCCGGCGTTCCCAGGTGTGTTCGGTGACGATCCGGTCCGCCGGTCCCGGCCGCCGCCCTCGTCGGGCTCGCGGTAGGCGATCACCGCCTGGCCGGGGTGCGAGCGCGCGCGTGCGAAGACCGAGTCGGCGAGGCCTCCGGAACGAACCGGGGGCACCGCGGGCGGAACAGTGATCTCGCGCAATGCCGCTCTCCTCAGGCGCCGTGCCTCCGCCGGTCGGGAGGTGCTCCCGAGCGCACACACAGCGTGGTGACGGTACCGAATCGCGGCCCGCGCCGGAAGGGAACCGGCGCGCGGGAGCGTTCACGCGCCGCGGGGTGCGTACGAGGGGAGCGCGGGCGCGTGGTTCAGTGGGCGCATGCACCGCCTGGTCCGCGTCCTCGACCCCTTCCTGCTGCTGCTCGGCGCGACGGTGGCGCTCGCCGCGCTCCTCCCCGCCCGGGGCGCGGCGGCGGACGTCGTCGGCGTCGCCGCCAAGGTCGCCGTCGGACTGCTGTTCTTCCTCTACGGCGCGCGGCTCTCCACCCGCGAGACCCTCGACGGTCTGCGGCACTGGCGGCTCCACCTGACGGTGCTGGCGTGCACCTTCCTCCTCTTCCCCCTGCTCGGGCTCGCCGCCCGGGGCCTGGTCCCGCACGTGCTGACCGAGGAACTGTGGACGGGCCTGATGTTCCTGTGCGTGGTGCCCTCCACCATCCAGTCCTCCATCGCCTTCACCTCGCTCGCCCGAGGCAACGTGCCGGCGGCGATCTGCGCGGGCACCTACTCCAGCCTGCTGGGCATCGTGCTCACCCCGCTGCTCGCCGCCCTGCTCGTCGGCGCCGTCGGCGGCCTCTCGGTGGACGGCCTCAGGGACATCACCCTCCAACTGCTGGCACCCTTCCTCGCCGGCCAGCTGCTGCGGCGCTGGATCGGCGGCTTTGTCACGCGCCACCGGGCCGCGCTCTCCCGGGTCGACCGCACGGCCATCCTGCTGGTCGTCTACACCGCGTTCAGCCAGGGCATGGTCGAAGGCGTGTGGCAGCAGGTCTCGCCGTGGCGGCTGGCGGGCCTCTTCGGCACCGAGGCCGTCCTGCTCGCCGTCATGCTGACGCTGACGGCGTGGGGCGGCCGGCGGCTCGGGTTCGACCGCGCCGACCGCACCGCGATCCTCTTCGCCGGCTCCAAGAAGTCGCTGGCGGCGGGGCTGCCGATGGCCGCCGTGCTGTTCGGCGCCCAGGCGTCACTGGCCGTCCTGCCGCTGATGCTCTTCCACCAGATGCAGCTGATGGTCTGCGCGGTCATCGCCCGCCGGCTCGCCCGCCGCGCCGACTCCTGAGGACACACCCGGCACACGAGCCTCACGGCTGGTCAGCCCGGCTCCTCCGGCAGCACGACCCGTTCCTCGCCCGCGTACACGTTCATCGACGCGCCGCGCAGGAAACCCACCAGCGTCAGCCCCGACTCCTGGGCCAGGTCCACCGCGAGCGAGGAGGGCGCCGACACCGCCGCCAGCACCGGCACGCCGGCCATCACCGCCTTCTGCGCCAGCTCGAACGACGCCCGCCCCGACACCATCAACACCGTCTCCGCCAGCGGCAGCCGCCCCTCCCGCAGCGCCCGGCCGACCAGCTTGTCCACCGCGTTGTGCCGGCCCACGTCCTCCCGCACGTCGATCAGCTCGCCGTCCGGGGTGAACAGCGCGGCCGCGTGCAGCCCGCCCGTCCGGTCGAAGACCCGCTGCCGCTCACGCAGCAGGTCGGGCAGCCGGGACAGCGTCGCCGTGCTCACCCGCGGCCGGTCCACCGCCCCGCCCGGCGCCCACCGGGACCTCGTCCGCACCGCGTCCAGCGAGGCCTTCCCGCACAGCCCGCAGGACGACGTCGTGTACACGTTCCGCTCCAGCGTCATCTCGGGCACCGCGACCCCGTCCGCCAGCCGGACGTCCACCGTGTTGTAGGTGTTGTACGACCCGCCGCCGTCGTCCGTCACCGAGCCCGCGCAGTACGTCACCTGCCGCAACTCGTCCGGGTGGGCCAGCACGCCCTCGCTGACCAGGAAGCCGACGGCGAGCGCGAAGTCGTCACCGGGCGTGCGCATCGTCACCGCGAGCGGCCTGCCGTTGAGCCGGATCTCCATCGGCTCCTCCGCCACCAGGGTGTCCGGTCGCCGGCTGACCCGGCCGTCCCGGACCCGCAGGACACCACGCCGCTCGGTGACCCGTCCCATCGGCGCTCACTCCCGGTTCCGCCACCGCCTCACGACGCCACCGCCCCGCGAGGTCGCCGCCC
>NZ_WMLF01000172.1 GCF_014156695.1 Streptomyces durbertensis
TACGTGGACCTCAGCCGCGCCGAGTGGAGCGCGCTGCGGGAGCGCACGCCGCTGCCGCTGACGGCCGAGGAGGTCGAGCGGCTGCGCGGCCTGGGCGACGTCATCGACCTGGACGAGGTGCGGGAGGTCTACCTGCCGCTGTCCCGGCTGCTGAACCTGTACGTCGGCGCCACGCACGGGCTGCGCGGCGCGCTGAACACGTTCCTCGGCGACGGCGCGCAGCCCGGCACGCCGTTTGTGATCGGCGTGGCCGGGAGCGTCGCGGTCGGCAAGTCGACGGTGGCGCGGCTGCTGCGGGAGCTGCTGGCCCGCTGGCCGGAGCACCCGCGCGTCGAGCTGGTCACCACGGACGGCTTCCTGCTGCCGAACGCGGAGCTGCACCGGCGCGGGCTGATGTCCCGCAAGGGGTTCCCGGAGTCCTACGACCGCCGGGCGCTGACCCGGTTCGTCGCGGAGGTCAAGGCCGGCAAGCCGGAGGTGAGCGCCCCGGTCTACTCGCACCTGATCTACGACATCGTGCCCGGCGAGCGCCTGGTGGTGCGCCGGCCGGACATCCTGATCGTGGAGGGGCTGAACGTGCTCCAGCCGGCGCTGCCCGGCCGGGACGGGCGCACCCGGGTGGCGGTCGCCGACTTCTTCGACTTCTCCGTGTACGTCGACGCCCGCATCGAGGACATCGAGCGCTGGTACCTGGACCGGTTCCGCAAGCTGCGGCAGACCGCGTTCCAGAACCCGTTCTCCTACTTCCGCAAGTACACTCAGGTCAGCGAGGAGGAGGCGCTGGACTACGCCCGCAACACGTGGCGGACGATCAACCGGCCCAACCTGCGGGAGAACATCGCGCCCACCCGGGGCCGGGCGAACCTGGTGCTGCGCAAGGGCCCCGACCACAAGGTGCAGCGGCTGTCCCTGCGCAAGCTGTGATCCCTGCGCAAGCTGTGACGCGCAACGGCCGGGACCCGCGTCGCGGGTCCCGGCCGGGCAGCGCCTGGGAACTCAGCCCAGCTCGGCCTTGACGACGTCCGCGAGGCGTTCGGCGACGGACCGCGCCTGCTCCTGCTCGGCGGCCTCCACCATCACCCGCACCAGCGGCTCGGTGCCGGAGGGGCGCAGCAGCACCCGGCCGGTCTCGCCCAGCTCCCGCTCGGCGTCCAGGACGGCGTCGGCGATGCGCGCCGAGGTCGCGACGCGGGACCTGTCCACCTCCGGCACGTTGATCAGCACCTGCGGCAGTCGCCGCATCACCCCGGCCAGCTCGGCCAGCGGCTTGCGGGTCGCGGCGACCCGGGAGGCCAGCAGCAGACCGGTCAGCGTGCCGTCGCCGGTCGTGGCGTGGTCCAGCACGATGACGTGCCCGGACTGCTCGCCGCCCAGCGAGTGGCCGCCGCGCTTCAGCTCCTCCAGCACGTACCGGTCGCCGACGGCGGCCTGCAGCAGCCGGATGCCCTCCCGCTCCAGCGCCAGTTTGAAGCCGAGGTTCGACATGACGGTGGCGACGACGGTGTTGTTCCGCAGCGTGCCCTGTTCCTTCATCGCGAGCGCGAGCACGGCGAGGATCTGGTCGCCGTCGATCTCCTCGCCGGCGGCGTCGACGGCCAGGCAGCGGTCGGCGTCGCCGTCGTGCGCGATGCCCAGGTCGGCGCCGTGCTCGACGACCGCCGCGCGCAGCCCGGCGAGGTGCGTGGAGCCGCACTCGTGGTTGATGTTCAGCCCGTCTGGGCGGGCGCCGATGGTGATCACCTCGGCGCCGGCGCGGGCGAACGCCTCGGGCGAGACCCGCGCGGCCGCGCCGTGCGCGCCGTCGATGACCACCTTCAGCCCGTCCAGCCGGTGCGGCAGCACGGCCAGCAGGTGCGCGACGTAGGTGTCGAAGCCCTCGTCGTAGTCCCGGACCCGGCCGACGCCGGCGCCGACCGGCCGGTCCCACGCCCTGCCGTTCGCGTGCTCGCGGTAGACGGCCTCGATGCGGTCCTCCAGCTCGTCGGCGAGCTTGTGGCCGCCCCGGGCGAAGAACTTCACCCCGTTGTCGGGCATCGGGTTGTGGCTCGCGGAGAGCATCACGCCCAGGTCCGCGCCGAGCGAACCCGTCAGGTGCGCGACCGCCGGGGTGGGCAGCACGCCCACCCGCAGCACGTCCACGCCCGCGCTGGCCAGGCCGGCCACCACGGCCGCCTCCAGGAACTCCCCGGACGCCCGGGGGTCGCGGCCCACCACGGCCACCGGGCGGTGCCCCTCGGCACCGCCGGCGTCGGTGAGCACGTGCGCCGCAGCGACGGACAGACCGAGTGCCATCTCGGCCGTCAGATCGGCGTTGGCGACGCCGCGTACCCCGTCCGTACCGAAGAGTCGTCCCACCGTGGTTCCTCCGAGCTGTCGTGCGAGTGGCCGGGCTCGGGCCGTCGCTGCGACGGCCGGCCACGCGGCCTTTTCATATATACGCCAGGGGGTCGCCCGGGCCGTAGCCCCGGGCGTTCGCGGGCGCGGCGGCCCGCCGGACCCGGTGGGGAGCCGCCCGGGGGCGGCAGCGGGCCCGCACTGCATGCGAAGACCTACAAAGGGGAACGCCCCGGCAGCACGGTGTGTGCTGCCGGGGCGTTCCCACCACAGCCAGGTGCTGGGATCAGCGCTTGCTGTACTGCGTACCCTTACGGGCCTTCTTGAGACCGGCCTTCTTCCGCTCGACCGCACGGGCGTCACGGGTCAGGAAGCCGGCCTTCTTCAGCGCGCCGCGGTTGTTGTCCACGTCGGCCTCGTTGAGCGCACGGGCGACACCCAGACGCAGGGCACCGGCCTGGCCGGAGACGCCGCCGCCGGAGATCCGGGCGATGACGTCGTAGCGGCCCTCGAGCTCGAGCACCTTGAAGGGCTCGTTGACTTCCTGCTGGTGCACCTTGTTCGGGAAGTAGCCCTCCAGCGGACGACCGTTGATCTTCCACTGGCCGCTGCCCGGAACGATCCGGACACGGGCGATGGCGTTCTTCCGACGGCCCGTGCCGGCGGCCGGCTGCGGCTCGCCGAAGCCGGCGGGCAGGGACTCGGAGGTGTACTCCTCGACCTCGGGGGTCTCGGTGGTGTACTCCTCGAACTCTTCGACGGGGGTCTCGGCAGTGGTCTCGGCCACGATTCTCCTCAGCTTCTCTTCGTCTCGGGGGTGGCCGGTGTTACTGCGCGACCTGGGTGATCTCGAACGGGACCGGCTGCTGGGCGGCGTGCGGGTGCTCGGGGCCCGCGTACACCTTCAGCTTCGAGAACATCTGGCGGCCCAGGGTGTTCTTCGGGAGCATGCCCTTGACGGCCTTCTCGACGGCCTTCTCCGGGTTCTTCGACAGCAGCTCGTCGTAGCGCACGGAGCGCAGACCACCCGGGTAGCCCGAGTGACGGTAGGCGAGCTTCTGAGTCCGCTTGTTGCCGGACAGGTGCACCTTGTCGGCGTTGATGATGATGACGAAGTCACCGGTGTCAACGTGCGGCGCGTACACCGGCTTGTGCTTACCCCGCAGAAGGGTGGCCGCCTGAGAGGCCAGACGACCCAGGACGACGTCCTGGGCGTCGATGACGTGCCACTGGCGCTGAATGTCGCCGGGCTTGGGGCTGAACGTACGCACGGTCGTAGCCTTCGCTTCTTCAGTGAGTGGGTCCTGACAAGGCCACCTGACGATCACGACAGCCTGGACCCGGTGCGGTGACGCATCCGCACACGGGTCGCTGGTCATCGTCCTGGTGGACCGGCGTAGCGGCCTCTCACGTGAGAACGAGCAAGCCAATACGCATAACAAACCCGCAGACTACCGCCCACGACACGCCGGGGTCAAAACGGGCCCCCGTCCCCCGTCCGGCCGAACCCGCCCGTCAGGATCCGCGCCCCGGCCCCGCCGGGCCGTGCGTGTGCTCAGCGGGCGCGGGCGACGCGGGTCTCGTCCCAGACCGGTTCCGGGGTCTCGCGGACGCGGCCGTCCGCGCCGAAGACCAGGAAGCGGTCGAAGCCGCGGGCGAACCAGCGGTCGTGGGTGACCGCCAGCACCGTGCCCTCGTACGCCTCAAGCCCGGCCTGCAGCGCCTCGGCGCTCTCCAGGTCCAGGTTGTCCGTCGGCTCGTCCAGCAGCAGCGCCGTCGAGCCGCCGAGTTCGAGCAGCAGGATCTGGAAGCGGGCCTGCTGGCCGCCGGAGAGCCGGTCGAAGGGCTGCTCGGCCTGCCGGTCGAGCTCGTAGCGGCGCAGCGCGGGCATGGCCTGGCCGCGGTCCCGGGAGTGCTCGGTCCACAGGATGTCCAGCAGGCTGCGGCCCTCCAGCTCGGGGTGGGCGTGAGTCTGCGCGAAGTGCCCCGGCACCACGCGGGCGCCGAGCTTCCACAGCCCGCTGTGCGCCACCGGTCGCTCCTCGTCGCCGGCGAGCAGCCGCAGGAAGTGCGACTTGCCGGAGCCGTTCGAGCCCAGAACGGCGACCCGCTCGCCGTAGAAGACCTCCAGGTCGAACGGCTTCATCAGCCCGGTCAGCTCAAGCCCCTGGCAGGTGATCGCGCGCAGCCCGGTGCGGCCGCCGCGCAGCCGCATGGTGATGTCCTGCTCGCGCGGCGGCTCCTGCGGCGGGCCGGCCTCCTCGAACTTCCGCAGCCGCGTCCTCGCCGCCTGGTAGCGGCTGGCCAGGCCGTCGTTGAACGCGGCCTTGTTCTTCAGGGTGTTGACGAGCTGCTTGAGCTGGGCGTGCTTCTCGTCCCAGCGGCGGCGCAGCTCCTCGAAGCGGGCGAAGCGTTCGCGCCGCGCCTGGTGGTAGGTGCCGAAGCCGCCACCGTGCACCCAGACGTCGGAGCCGGCCGGCCCCGGCTCCACGCTGATGATCTTCTGCGCGGAGCGGGCCAGCAGCTCCCGGTCGTGGGAGATGAACAGCACGGTCTTCCGGGTCTGCCCCAGCTGCTCCTCCAGCCACTGCTTGCCGGGCACGTCGAGGTAGTTGTCCGGCTCGTCCAGCAGCAGCACCTGGTCCGGGCCGCGCAGCAGCGCCTCCAGCACCAGCCGCTTCTGCTCTCCGCCGGAGAGCGTGCGCACCTGCCGCCACTGCGCCTTCTCGTACGGCACGCCGAGCGCCGCCGTCGTGCAGACGTCCCAGCGGGTCTCCGCCTCGTAGCCCTGCGCCTCGGCCCAGTCGCTGAGCGCCTGGGCGTACTCCAGCTGCGCGGCCTCGTCGTCGCGTTCCATGATGGCCAGCTCGGCGGCGTCCACCGCCCGCGCGGCCTCCCGCACCCGCGGCGGCGCCACCGACACCAGCAGGTCGCGCACGGTGCTCTCGTCCCGCACCGAACCGACGAACTGCGGCATCACACCGAGCCCGCCGCCGACCGTCACCGTGCCGTCGTCGGCGCGCAGATCTCCGGCGATGATCCGCAGCAGCGTCGTCTTCCCCGCGCCGTTGGCACCGACCAGCGCGACGACGGCGCCCTCCCCCACCCGGAAGGAGACGTCGTCGAGCAGCACCCGGCCGTCCGGAAGCACGTATTCCAGGTGCGCGACCTCAACATGACCCATGAGGCCGGATTGTGACCGGCCACCCGGCCGGGCGCCAAACGGATTTCCGTAGGATTCGGCCCATGAGCTTTGGGCAAGGGGGGCCCGCCTGGGGCCCCGGGGGGTCCGGCACCCCGGACTGGGACGCGCTCGCCGCGAACGCCGCCGCCGACCGCGCACGCCGCCGGCGCTGGCTGATGATCGGCGGCGGGGCGCTCGCCACCGCCGCCGTCGCGGCGGTCGTGGCGGTCGCGGTGGTGGCCGAGAGCGGAGGCCGCGGCGACGACTCGCCCAGCGCCCTGCCGAGCCCGGCGACGATACCGCCGAGCCCCGACCAGCCCGAGCCCACGTTCAACACCAAGGCGCCGCCGCCCCCGCCGAACCCCTACGAGTTCATCTCCGACCCGAAGAAGGACACCGCGCCGCTGACGGTGAAGTCCCTCTTCCCGGACAAGAAGATCGAACCGGGCGGGCGCGAGTACACCCGCCGGGCCACCGACTCCACGAAGAACTGCGACGCGGCGGCCGTCGGCGACCTCAGCGCCTTCCTCACCGCCAACAAGTGCCGTGAGGTGCACCGCGCCACCTACACCGGCGACGGCATGCTGATCACCCTCGGCGTCGCGGTCTTCGACTCCGTCGAGGTCGCGAAGAAGGTCGGCGACGAGGCGCCGACCAGCATCGCCCCACTGCCCGGCGAGGGCGTGCCCGTCTTCTGCCGCTCGTTCGCCTGCCGGGCCGGCAGCAACTCGCACGGCCGGTACGCCTACTTCACCATCGCCGGCTACCTCAACGGCAAGGACACCACCGCCGAGGACACCCGGACCCGCGCCGCCGTGCAGGACATCGGCGGCTACGCCTACCAGCGCATCGAGCAGCGCGGCAAGGACCAGGCCCTGGCCGCCGCGACGGCGCCGCCGGAGTAGCGGCCGCGCCCGACCTCCGAGCCGAAGCACTCACCCGAAAGCGGTACCGTCCGGCGCCACTTCGCCGGTCGGTACCGCTGCCACGCCCGCCATGGCCGCACCGACCGACCATTCACACCAACGGGGGAACCATGACCGCCTTCGGTCCACCGCCCACACCCGACGAGACCGGCCCGACGCCGGGCTCCGAGCCCGCCGCGTCCTCCGACCCTGCGCCCGGCCCCGGCGCACCGACCGGCCCGGCGACGCCGCCCGGCTCCGACCCTGCGCCCGGCCCCGGCGCACCGACCACCTCCGGCCAGCCGCCCGGCCCCGGCGCGGAGCTTCTCGGCGGCTATCCGCCGGCCGGCGGGTGGTACTACGCACCCCCGCCCCCGCCGAAGCCGGGTGTCGTCCCGCTCCGCCCGCTGGGCTTCGGCGACGTGCTCACCGGGTCCTTCGACACCGTGAAGCGCTACCGGACCGTCCTCTCCGGCTACCTGCTGCGGATCGTCGGCCTCGGCGTCCTCACCCTCGCGCTGCTCACGGCCATCGGCACGGTGATGGCCCGACGCGGCGCCTTCGACGGGTTCGCGCTGGGCTTCTGGTTCTCCGCCGCGGTCGACGGAGGGGCCTTCCGGGCGACGACCACCACAGGCCCCAGCTTCGCCGCGTCGTTCCTCGCGCTGGCCGCGCTGGTGCTGCCCGCCGCCCTCGTCATGCTCCTGCTCGCCACCGCGCTCCAGGCGGCGGCGATCGTGGTCACCAGCTACGCCGTCCTCGGCCTCCCGCTCACCGTCGAGGAGCTGCGCGGACGCGTCCGCGACCGCTTCGGCCCCCTGTTCCTCACCCGGCTGCTGACCGCCCTGCTGGTCGGCGGCGCCACGGCCGTCTGCTGGCTGCTGCTCGCCCTCCTGGGCTTCGGCCTGTTCGGCGCGGGCGCCCCGCGATCCCTGTTCGTCGTCGCCCCGCCGCTCTCGCTGCTCGCCGTCGTCGCGGTCGGCTGCTACCTGGTCATACGGTGGGGCTTCGGGCCCGCGGCGTGTGTCCTGGAGGGGAAGCCGCCGGTCGCCGCCCTCCGCCGCTCCGGCGAGCTGGTGCGCGGCTCGTGGTGGCGCGCGTTCGGCTACTCGGCCCTGGTCAGCATCATCCTGAGCACCCTCGACCAGATGATCCAGATGGTGCTCGTCATCCCAGCGCTGGTGGTGGCGTTCGCGATCCTGTCCGACGGCGACCCGTCGGCGACACGCGTGTTCCTCGCCGTCACGGTCGTCGGCGCAGCCATGCTGCTGCCGCCCGTCGCCACCCTGCCGATCAGCCACATGTCCACCACGCTGCTCTACACCGACCACCGCTTCCGCAGCGAGGGCCTGCACGAGCAGCTCGCCGCCGACGCCCGCGCCTGACCCGGCGCGGGCCGGCCGCCCTCAGCCGCAGGGCGTGAGGCAGCCGCCGCCGGCGCCCGGCAGGGTGCGGCGGTTGCGGGCCTCCAGGTTGCGGGCGGCGAGCGCGTCGTCGGCCGGGTAGCCGACCTCCTCCAGCGTCAGCCCGTGCGGCCGTACGACGTGCACGGCGCTGTCCCGCTCGCCGGCGGCCAGCACCCGGCCCGGCCAGGACGGCGGCCGGTGCCCGTCGCCGACAAAAAGCATCGCGCCGACCAGCGAGCGCACCATGTTGTGGCAGAACGCGTCCGCCTTGACCGTCGCCTCCAGCACGCCGTCGGGCAGGCGCTCCCAGCGCAGCTCCTGAAGGGTGCGGATCGTCGTGGCGCCGTCGCGCTTCTTGCAGTACGCGGCGAAGTCGTGCTCGCCGAGCAGGGCGGCGGCGGCCTCGTTCATGGCGTCCACGTCCAGCGGCCAGTTGTGCCAGAGCACGTGGCCGCGTCGCAGCGGGTCGACGCCGCCGGGGTGGTCGGAGACGCGGTAGGCGTAGCGGCGCCAGATCGCCGAGAAGCGCGCGTTGAAGTGCGGCGGGGCCACCTCCACCCGCCACACCCGCACGTCCATCGGGAGCCGCCCGGCGAGGCGGCGCAGCAGCTGCCCGCCGTGCCGCTCCCACAGCTCCTCCGGCAGGTCGAAGTGGGCGACCTGGCCGCGGGCGTGCACGCCGGCGTCGGTGCGCCCCGCGACGGTCAGCTCGACCGGCGGCCCGTCCTCCGGCAGCCGCATCACCACCCGCAGGGCGTCCTGGATCTCGCCCTGCACCGTGCGCCGTCCGCGCTGCACGGCCCAGCCGGAGAAGTCCCTGCCGTCGTACGACACGTCCAGCCGTACCCGGACGAACCCGGGCGCCACCTCGTCACTCACGTGGTCGATCCTCTCAGAGCAGTCCCCGCCACCGGGGTGCGGTGCACGGGCTGCGTGCGGTACGCGGACGGGCCCGCTCCCCCAGGGGAGCGGGCCCGTCGCGAGGAAGGGGTCAGGCGCCTCAGGCGTCCTTCTTCTCCTCGGCGGCCTCGGCGGCGTCGCCCTCGGCCTCGGCGGCCGGAGCCTCGTCCTTCTTGAGGTCCTGCAGGGCCTCGTCGCCGGCGGCGTCCTTGGCGGAGCGCTTCGTGGCGGCCTCGGCCTCACCGACAGCCTGCTGCTGCACGGTCAGGGCCTCCACCAGCTCGATGACGGCCATGGGCGCGTTGTCGCCACGGCGGTTACCGATCTTGGTGATGCGGGTGTAGCCACCCGGGCGGTTCTCGTAACGCGGGCCGATCTCGGTGAAGAGCGTGTGGACGACGCTCTTGTCCAGGATCGTGCGCATGACCTGGCGGCGGTTGTGAAGGTCGCCCTTCTTCGCCTTGGTGATCAGACGCTCCGCGACCGGGCGCAGGCGGCGGGCCTTGGCCTCGGTCGTGGTGATGCGGCCGTGCTCGAAGAGGGCCGTGGCGAGGTTCCCCAGCATGGCCTTCTGGTGCGACGCGCTGCCGCCCAGACGGGCGCCCTTGGTGGGCTTCGGCATGTTGCTTCTCCTTGTTGTCTCTGCACCGGCCGTATCAGGTACCGGTGTCAGGCCGACTGGGCGGGCGCCCAGCCGAGTCCCGGGCGTCCCCCCGCCGAGGAGGGACGCCCGAGTGGTTCGGGGTACTGCTCAGTACTGCTGGCTGCTGCCGCTCAGTACTGCTCGGTCTCGACGAAGCCCTGGTCGGAGTCGTCGTCCGCGCCGAAGGCGTCGGCGGCGGCGGTCGGGTCGAATCCGGGCGGGCTGTCCTTGAGGGCCAGGCCCATGCCGGCCAGCTTCGCCTTGACCTCGTCGATCGACTTCGCGCCGAAGTTGCGGATGTCGAGCAGGTCCGCCTCGGAGCGGGCCACCAGCTCGCCCACCGAGTGGATGCCCTCACGCTTGAGGCAGTTGTAGGAGCGGACGGTGAGCTCCAGCTCCTCGATCGGCAGGGCCAGGTCGGCGGCGAGGGCGGCGTCGGTCGGCGACGGGCCCATGTCGATGCCCTCGGCGTCGACGTTCAGCTCACGGGCCAGACCGAACAGCTCGACCAGCGTCTTGCCGGCGGACGCCACGGCGTCACGCGGACGCATGGCCTCCTTGGTCTCGACGTCGACGATCAGCTTGTCGAAGTCGGTGCGCTGCTCGACACGGGTCGCCTCGACCTTGTAGGTGACCTTCAGCACCGGGCTGTAGATGGAGTCGACCGGGATGCGGCCGATCTCCTGGCCCAGCTGCTTGTTCTGCACGGCGGAGACGTAGCCGCGACCGCGCTCGACGGTCAGCTCCATCTCCAGCTTGCCCTTGGCGTTCAGCGTCGCCAGGACCAGGTCGGGGTTGTGCACCTCGACACCGGCCGGCGGCGCGATGTCGGCGGCGGTGACCAGACCCGGGCCCTGCTTGCGCAGGTACATCACGACCGGCTCGTCGTGCTCCGAGGAGACGACCAGCTGCTTGATGTTCAGGATCAGGTCGGTGACGTCGTCCTTCACGCCCGGCACGGTGGTGAACTCGTGCAGGACGCCGTCGATCCGGATGCTGGTGACAGCAGCGCCGGGGATCGAGGACAGGAGGGTACGACGCAGGGAGTTACCGAGGGTGTAGCCGAAGCCGGGCTCCAGCGGCTCGATCACGAACCGGGAGCGGAACTCGTCGACGACCTCTTCGGTCAGGGTGGGACGCTGAGCGATCAGCATGGGAATGTGCCTCCAGTGTTCGGCAACCGCTATTTGATGCCGATGTCCCCGGGCGGCTGCCCGGAGCCGTGACTACAAGAGTACGGGCGGCCCGACGCGTTTGCGCCGCACCGCCCGTACCTT
>NZ_WMLF01000173.1 GCF_014156695.1 Streptomyces durbertensis
GTCCGGGACCGGGCGCAGGGGGCGGCGCTCCAGGCGGTCGGGCGTCGTCGACGGCTGGGCCGGGAGCCGGATTCCCGGATGGCGCTCGGGCCCGGCGAGGTGCCGCTCCGGCTCGACGGCGTGGACGTCGGCCGCCGCGCCCACCTCCGCCGTCTCCCGTAGTTCCCGCAGTTCCCCTTGTTCCCGCTGTTCCGGCTGTTCGCCCAGCAGCGCCCGCGGGACCACCAGGACGGCCTGGACGCCGCCGTAGATGTTGCTCTGGAGCTGGACGACGATGCCGTGGCGGCGGGCCAGCTGGGAGACCACGAACAGGCCGATGCGGCCGTCCTGGAGCAGTTCGCCGACGTCCACCCGCTCGGGGTCGGTGAGCAGCGTGTTCATCCGGGTCTGCTCGGCGGTGGTCATGCCGAGGCCCCGGTCCTCGACCTCGACCGCCAGACCGGCGGTGACGTACTGGGCGCGCAGCAGCACCTGGGTCTGCGGGGCGGAGAACAGCGAGGCGTTCTCGATGAGTTCGGCGAGCAGGTGGATCACGTCGGCGACGGCGTGGCCGCGCAGGTCGCCCTCGATGGGCGGCACCAGTTTGATCCTCGGGTACTGCTCGACCTCCGCGATGGCCGAGCGCAGGACCTCGGTCATGCTGACCGGGCGGGTCCACTGCCGTCGGGACACGGCTCCGCCCAGCACCGCCAGGTTCTCCGCGTGCCGCCGGATGCGGGTGGCCAGGTGGTCGACGTGGAAGAGGCCCTTGAGCAGGTCGGGGTCCTCGACCTCGTTCTCCAGCTCGTCGAGCAGCTCGATCTCGCGGTGCACCAGGGACTGGAGGCGGCGGGCGAGGTTCACGAAGACCTCGACCTTCTCCTCGCTGCCGCTGGCGCTGCTGCGGACGAGTGCCGCGGCCTCCAACACGGCAGCCTCCGCCGCCCGCTGGTTGACGGTCAGGTCGCGGGCGAGCAGACCGAAGGCGTCGTCCGCCGCCGGCTCGGGCAGCGGCCCGTGGCTGGGCCTGCGGGGCCGTTCCCCGCGTTCCAGCCGGCGCAGCAGCGCCTGCAGCTCGGACTGGTTGCGGGTGGCGGCGCGGCGCAGCGTCGTGTACCGGTCGACGGTCGAGCGTGCCTCGGTGGAGGCCAGCAGCGCCGCCCCGGCCATGACGCCGCAGCACAGCAGGAGCGCTCCGCCCGGCAGGAGCCACGGGCCCCCGGGGAGCGCGGCGCCGGATCCCAGTCGGAGGGCGAGGGCGACGGCGACGGCTCCCAGCACGGCCACCGCGAGGGCGGGTCCGACCGTCAGCCACAGCAGTCGCCGGCGCACGGCGGCCTCGGCGGCGGTCGGCTGTTGCTGGCCGCGGCCGTGCCGTCCGCCGTCGCGGGAGCTCGTCTGGCCCCTGACGCGGCGCCGGCCCGGTGCCGAGGCGGGCGTGGTGTCCCGGCCCTCGCCGCCGGGGGAGGCTCCGGCCGCGGGGGCGGTCGGGCCGGCGGCGGACGTTCGGCTTCCGTGGTGCACCGCGTGACTCGGGGATTCAGGCATCGCAGTCCTCGAAGGGGAGACCTACCCCGTCTTCACGGGGCTTGGGGATCAGCGGGATCAGCGCACGCCGACGCTCAGCGCGCACCTCACGCTAGTGGGCGCCGGAGGTGCACCCTGGCGTACTCCGGCTATTCGCCACCCTTCGCCAGCCCCCTACGGGTGAATGACCCGCAGATCTGTGCACGACACCGGCGGAAGGAGTAACTTGCCTATGCTCGCGGCAAGTTACCGCTCGCGGACGGTGATGTTCAGCCTGCCGTCGAGATCGAGCCAGGCGGGGCCGCTGCCCGGCAGCACCCGGGGCACGCCGTGGTAGGCGAGCCGCGCGGGGCCGCCGAACACAAAAGCGTCCCCGCTCTCAAGTCGGACGTCGGCGTACGGCCTGCCGCGCCCGGCGGAATGGCCGAAACGGAAGACACACGTATCGCCGAGGCTGAAGGAGACCACCGGCGCCGGCGACCGCTCGTCGCTGTCCCGGTGCATGCCCATCCGAGCCTGGCCGTCGTAGAGGTTGATCAGCGCGATGTCGTACCGGGGCGGCCGTTCCGCCTCGCCGAACGCCGCGCAGACCGCCTCCCTCGCCCACTCCCCCAGCCAGCTCGGGAACGGCTTCACGGGCTCGCCGTCCCCGTCGACCGCGGTGTCCGCGTAGCCGTAGGGGTACCAGTGGTGGCCGAGACTCATCTGCCGCACGGACATCCGGCCGCCGCTCGGCATCCGCACCGTGCGCAGGCCTGCCGGCGGCAGCGCCCACCGGCGGCATGCCGCCACAAGCCGGCGCTGCCGCCCGTGGTCAAGCCAGCCGGGGAGGTGGCAGGCGCCGGGGGCGATCCGCCGGGGTTCCGCCGGGAACAGTCCCTCGCTCACCTCGCCAGACTACGACCGGCCGTGAACGCACCGCGCGCGGTGCCGGTTCCGCGCCGGGTCCGCGCACCCGTTCCCGCCTGGTGGTTTCCGCCACCGGCGGGGCGCGCCGGGCTCCGCTTGTCGTATCGTCGACAGCGCCCGGCCGGTACCGACCAAAGGAGCCCATGTGACGTCCGAAGCCGTGGAGCCAGCGCTCGCCGGAGTACGCAACTTCCGGGACGTGGGCGGACTGCCCACCGCCGACGGCCGGCGGCTGCGGCACGGGGTGCTCTACCGCAGCGGGCACCTGGCCCACGCCACCGACGAGGACGCGGCGTTCCTGCACCGCCTCGGCCTGCACACCGTCTTCGACTTCCGCAACGCCGCCGACCAGGCCCTGGAGGGCCCGGACATCGACCTGCCCGGCGTGCGGAACATGAACCTGCCGCTCACCGACCCCGCCGAGGGCGCCGAGTTCTGGCAGCTCGTACGCGACGGCGACCTGCCGGAGCTGCGTGCCGCGCTCGCCGACGGCCAGGCCGCCGACCGGATGCGGGAGAACTACCGGTCGATCATCATCGGCCGCACCGCCGAGCACAGCCGGGTGCTGCACGTGCTCGCCGAGGGCGACGTCCCCGCGCTGATGCACTGCGCGGCGGGGAAGGACCGCGCCGGGCTGAGCATCGCGGTGACCCTGCTGGCGGTCGGCGTCGAGCGGGACGCGATCGAGAGCGACTACCTGCTCTCCAACGACCCGCACCGCCGCTACAAGATGCACAGGGGCGACCCGAGCGAGGAGAGCGCGATCCACCCGGAGATCGTCGAACTGCTCGCGCCGCTCTTCGACGCCCGCGCCTCCTACCTGCACGAGGCGTACACGACGATCGACGAGACCTGGGGCGGCGTGGAGACCTACCTGCGGGAGGGGCTGGGGCTCACCCCGACCACCCGCGACCGGCTGCGCGCGCACCTGCTGGAGGGCTGAACGCCCGGCGCCCCCGATCCTTGACGCCGCGGGGGCGGGCTCGGAACGTTCCGAGCCCGCCCCCGCGGTTCTGTGCACCCGTCGGCGCGGTTCCGGGCGACGGAGGCCGTCAGCCCCGGCGCTCCACGACGAAGTCGGCGAGCGTGACGAGCTGGCGGTGCACCGCGTCGGGCAGTTCGACACCGTCGAGCGCGGCGAGCGCGGCGGCGTGCTGACGGCGCGACTCCTGGACCGTCCACTCCCGGCCGCCGGCCTCCTCGATCAGCGAGGCCCGCAGCGCGAACTCCGCCTCGTCGAAGTCCTCGGTCGCCAGGTCCTTCTCCGCCCCGGTCGCGCGGCGGCCGGCGTCGGTGGCCAGCAGTTCGCCGAGTTGCCGGGCGGCCGGGCCCCCGGCCTCCAGCGCGGCCGCGACGGGCAGCGACTTCTTGCGCTGCCGCAGGTCGCTCCAGGTCTGCTTGCCGGTGGCGTCGGGGTCCCCCCAGATGCCCAGCAGGTCGTCCACGGCCTGGAAGGCGAGGCCGAGGTGGTTGCCGTAGCGCTCCAGCGCGTCGGCGGTGCGGTGGTCCGCCCCGCCGAGCACCGCACCGATGGAGACGGCGCAGGCCAGCAGGGCGCCCGTCTTGTTGCCCTCCATCTCCAGGCACTCCGCGACGCTGACCCGCTCACGGTGTTCGAAGGAGATGTCCTGGGCCTGACCGTCCATGAGCCGGCGACTGGCGGCGGTCAGCCGGCGGGCGGCCAGCGCCGATTCGGCGGTACCCAGTTCGAGCAGGGTCTCGTTCGCCAGTGCGAACAGGGCGTCGCCGACCAGGATCGCCTGCGCGGGCCCGTGCACCTTCCACACGGTGTCCCGGTGGCGGCGCTGCTCGTCACCGTCCATCAGGTCGTCGTGCAGGAGGGAGAAGTTGTGGACCAGTTCCACGGCGACGGCGCCCGGGATGCCGACCTCCGGCGGCGCGCCCGCGGCTTCCGCCGAGAGCAGCGCGAGTGCCGGACGGACGGCCTTGCCCCCGTCGGCCTCCGCCGGGCGGCCGGCGGCGTCGATCCAGCCGAAGTGGTAGGCGGCGACGGCGTCCATCGGCGCCGCGAGGCGGCCTACGGCAGCGCGCAGCACTGGCATGGCGAGGGTGCGTCCGCGTTCCAGCAGCTCGGCCACCCCTGCGGTGTCCATGCCGGCGTTCGCCGGTTGAACCGGGTTCACAAGGTCTCCTCTGCGTCTCGGTGGTGGCAGCGGGGCACGCCCCCGCAAGGGCGGACTCCGCGGAGGCCGGAGCGTCTCCGGGCACTCCCGCGCGGGCGGTCAGACCCGCGTGTGCCGCCACCATCGTCGGGCACGACGCCGTCGCCGGTCCACGCGCCCGGCGCACACTCACCCGGCGCACAGGCGCACTCGCGTCGATCGAACGGTCCAGTACCGGATGCGCCCGCAAAGCCTCTGTGGTATGCCCACGCGGGCCGCACGGGCTACTTGCCGGTGAACTTCTCGTACGCCTTCAGCACCTCGGCCGTGGGGCCGTCCATCCGCAGCTGCCCGTGCTCCAGCCACAGCACCCGCTCACAGGTGTCCCTGATCGACTTGTTGTTGTGGCTGACCAGGAACACCGTGCCGGCCTCCTGGCGCAGCTCGCGGATGCGGGCCTCCGAGCGCTTCTGGAACTTCTTGTCGCCGGTGGCCAGCGCCTCGTCGATCATCAGCACGTCGTGGTCCTTGGCCGCCGCGATGGAGAACCGCAGCCGGGCCGCCATGCCGGACGAGTACGTGCGCATCGGCAGGGTGATGAAGTCGCCCTTCTCGTTGATCCCGGAGAAGTCGACGATGCCCTCGTAGCGCTCGCGGACCTGCTCGCGGGTCATGCCCATCGCCAGCCCGCCGAGCACGACGTTCCGCTCGCCGGTGAGGTCGTTCATCAGCGCCGCGTTCACGCCCAGCAGCGACGGCTGGCCGTCGGTGTAGACGCGGCCGCGCTCGGGCGGCAGCAGTCCGGCGATCGTCTTCAGCAGCGTCGACTTGCCCGAACCGTTGGAGCCGATGAGGCCGATCGCCTCGCCCCGGTAGGCGGTGAAGGAGACGCCGCGTACCGCGTGCACCTCCCGCATGCCGCCGCCCGGCTTGCGGCGGAGGATGCGGTTGAGCGCCGCGGTGGCGCTGCCCCGGCCCTTGCTGCCGCCGTACACCCGGTACACCACGTGCACGTCGTCGGCGATGACGGTCGGCACCCGGCCGTCGGCGGTCACCGCCCGGGCGGTCCTGGTCTGCTCAGCCACGGCCATAACGCTCCTCCGCCCGCCAGAAGTAGATGAAGCCCGCGATGCCGAACAGCAGGGCCCAGCCGACCGCGATCCACCACACGTGCGGCGGGAGGTCGGTGATCGAGTACGCGTCGATCAGCGAGTACCGCATGAGGTCCATGTAGACCGCCGCCGGGTTCATCGCGACCAGGTCGGCCAGCCCTTCGCTCGCCCCGGCCCGCTCGGTGAGCATGTGGTGCAGCGGGAACATCACGCCCGAGCCGTACATCCAGGTACGCAGGATGAAGGGCATCAGCTGTGCCAGGTCGGGGGTCTTGCTGCCGAGCCGGGCCATCATCAGCGCCAGACCGGTGTTGAAGACGAACTGCAGCGTGAGGATGGGCACGATCAGCAGC
Organism: Streptomyces durbertensis; assembly: GCF_014156695.1. Lineage (GTDB taxonomy): Bacteria > Actinomycetota > Actinomycetes > Streptomycetales > Streptomycetaceae > Streptomyces > Streptomyces durbertensis. Next base: position 6,004 of record NZ_WMLF01000173.1, read on the forward strand.
CAGGACCACGCGGGGCGCTGCCCGAAGCCCAGCAGGATGACCAGCAGCACGATCATCGAGTACATGAGCTGCTGGAGCTGCTGGAGCGAGAAGGAGATCGGCAGGGAGGCGCGGGGGAAGTGCAGCGCCCGCACCAGCCCGAGGTTCCCGGAGATCGACCGGACGCCGGAGAGCACCGACTGCTGGGTGAAGGTGAAGACGAAGACCCCGATCACCAGGAACGGGATGTAGTTGTGCCCGCCGCCGGGCACACCCTCCCTGGCGCCGAGGATCACGCCGAAGATCAGGAAGTAGACGGCCGCGTTGAGCAGCGGGGTCATCACCTGCCACAGCTGACCGAGCTTGGCCTGGCTGTACTGGGCGTGCAGCTTCGCGCGGGAGAAGGTCAGGATGAAGTGCCGACGGCTCCACAGCTGCCTGACGTAACTCGGCAGCGAGGGCCGGGCCCCGCTGACCGTCAGGCCGTACTTGGCCGCGAGTTCGGCCGGGGTCAGTCCGTCGTCGGCCGACGGCCGGGGGCCTACGGCGACCGCACCGTCGTGCGTTGACTCGCTCACGTTGAAACTTTCGTCCTCACTCTGCAAGGGCTCTGGACCGCTGAGACACCGTGGTTCTCGGGCGTGGGACCCGATGTTCTCAGACTCGAGCCTGTCAGATGACCGGAGGTCGGCCCAGTCGGGCCATGCGCCACACCGTACGCCACTTCATGGGGCGCCGTGGACCGCACGGGCTCGTCCAGCCCTCCTTGAAGCCGCCGAGCCAGGCCCGCAGCGCCGGCACGGAGGGGCGGCGGGCGAGGGTGAGCAGCAGCCACACGCCGAGGTAGACGGGGACCAGCGGGAGGGGGAGGTTGCGGCGGGCCAGCCAGACCCGGTTGCGGGCGACCATGCGGTGGTAGACCGCGTGCCGGGAGGGCGAGGTCGTCGGGTGGTGCAGCACCATGTCGGCGCGGTACTCGATGCCCCAGCCGGCGTCCAGGGCCCGCCAGGCCAGGTCGGTCTCCTCGTGGGCGTAGAAGAACTCGCCGGGCAGCGGACCGACCTCGGCGATCACGTCCGTGCGCACGGCGCTGGCACCGCCGAGGAAGGTGGTGACCTTCGAGGAGCGCGTCGGGTCAGCCGCCCGCAGCCGGGGCACGTGGCGGCGCTGGGTGACGCCGGTGTCCGGGTCGGCGATGCGGAAGCTGAGGATGCCGAGCCGGGGGGCGGCGGTGAACGCCTGCCGGCACAGCTCGGCGGTGTCCCGCTCGGGGAGCAGGCCGTCGTCGTCGAGGAAGAGGAGAGCGTCCACGTCCCGGCCCGCCTCGCCGAACGCCTCGATGCCGGCGTTGCGCCCGCCGGGGATCCCGAGGTTCTCCGGCAGTTCGACGGTGCGCAGCCCGCCGGGCAGCTCGGGGAGCTCCGGCAGCGGGGCGCCGTTGCCGACGACGACGACCTCGATCGGCTCGCCCTTCTGCTCGGCGACCGACTCCAGCAGGGCGCGCAGCTCCTCGGGGCGGTTTCCCATGGTGAGGATCACCGCCCCGAGGCGGAACCTCGCGGCGCTCACTTCAGCCTCCGGGAGGCCAGGATCGAGACCAGGTGCAGCACGGTCTGGAGGACCGCGACACCGGCGAGGACAGCCACGCCGAGCCGGGTGTAGAACAGTCCGCCGGCGATCATGTCGGCGATCGCCACCGCCAGGATGAGCAGCGACGCCTCGACCCCGCCGACCAGCCGGTGGAACTTCAGCGCCGCCGCCGCCCGGCGGGCGAGCGCCAGGCCGGCCGAGCGCGGGGTGGCCGCCGCGTCGGTGGCCGCCGGCATGCCGCTGCGGGCGCGGGCGACGTCGACCAGGTCCGTCTCGGCCTTGATGAGGATGGCGCCGAGCGCGGCCACCGTGCCGAGGAAGGCCCACATCCAGTTGGCCGAGGCGCCCTCGCGGGCGAACAGGTCGGCCGCCCGCAGACCGAAGCCCACCAGCAGTGCGGCCTCGGCCAGGTAGTGGCCGATCCGGTCGAGGTAGACGCCGGTGACCGACGTCTGGCCGCGCCAGCGCGCGATCTCGCCGTCCACGCAGTCCAGCAGCAGGTAGAGCTGGATGAGCAGGGCGCCCACGAGCGCCCCGGTCAGGCCCGGCACCAGCAGCGCCGCGCCCGCCAGGACGCCGGCGACGACCATCAGGTAGGTGAGCTGGTTGGGGGTGATCCTGGTGTTGACCAGGTACCGGTCGCAGCGCAGCGAGATCTCCCGCATGTACAGGCGTCCGGCCCAGTGCTCACCGCTGCGTCGGTCCTTGACCCCCTCGGGGTGCACGACCGGGCGGAGTTCAGCTACCGATGGCTTTGGCATAGTCGGCGTAAGCGTCCCTGATCTCGTCGTTGTTCAGGTCGAGGTGTTCGAGGATCGTGTAGCGGCCCGGCCTGGTGCGCGGAGCGAACTCCACGACCTGGACGAACTCGTCCACCGAGAAGCCGATGTCCTGGGGCAGCACCGGCAGCCGGTGCCGGCGCAGGACCTCGGCCATGAACGCCGACTCCTGGTGCGCGCCGCGCAGGTACATCGCGAAGGCGGCGCCGAGGCCGCACTGCTCGCCGTGGCTGGCGGCCCGCTTGGGGAAGAGCAGGTCGAAGGCGTGGTTGATCTCGTGGCAGGCGCCGGAGGCGGGGCGGCTGTCGCCGGCGACCGACATGGCGATGCCGGTGAGCACCAGGCCCTCGGCGAGCACCTGGAGGAAGCCGTCGTCGGTGATGTCACCGGGGTGGCGCAGCACGGCCTCGCCGGCCTGGCGGGCCATCGCGGCGGCCAGGCCGTCGATCTGCTCGCCCTTCTCCCGGTTGGCCAGCTCCCAGTCCGCGACGGCGGAGATGTTGGAGAGCGCGTCGCCGATGCCGGAGCGCACGAAGCGCGGCGGGGCCTGGCGGATCACCCCGAGGTCGATCACGACGGCGATCGGGTTGGGCACGCCGTAGGAGCCGCGCCCGGCGTCGTTGTCCAGGGTGGCTACGGGCGAGCACAGTCCGTCGTGGGAGAGGTTGGTCGCGACGGCCACCAGGGGCAGCCCGATGCGGGCGGCGGCGAACTTGGCGCAGTCGATGATCTTGCCACCGCCGAGCCCGACGACCGCGTCGTAGTGGCCGGACTTCATGGCGTCGGCGAGCTTGATCGCGTCGTCCAGGGTGCCGCCGTTGACCTCGTACCAGGTGGCGCCCGGCAGGGCCGGGGCCAGCCGCTCGCGCAGCCTGGCCCCGGAACCGCCGCTGATCGCCACGGCGAGCTTGCCCGCGGAGGAGATCCGCTGGTCGGCGAGGACCGAGCCGAGGTCGTCGAGCGCCCCGTCCCGGATGTCGACGACCACCGGCGAGGGGATGAGCCTCGTCAGTACTGGCACGCGATCTCCCGGCCCTTGGCGAGGTCGTCGTGGTTGTCGATCTCGACCCACTTCACGTCGCCGATCGGAGCCACGTCGATCGTGAAGCCGCGGTTGACCAGCTCCTGGTAGCCGTCCTCGTAGTAGAGGTCGGGGTCGCGCTCGAAGGTGGTCTTCAGCGCGTCGGCCAGGTCCTCGGCGGCCTCGCCCTCGATGAGGGTCACGCCGATGTACTCGCCGGTGGCCTCGGCCGGATCCATGAGCTTGGTGATCTTCTGGACGCCCTTGGCGGGGTCGACGACGACCTTCATCTCCTCGTCGGCGAGCTGCTTGACGGTGTCCAGGGCGAGGATGATGCGGCGGCCCTCACCGCGGGCGGCCAGCAGCGTCTTCTCGACGGAGACCGGGTGCACGGTGTCGCCGTTGGCGAGGATCACGCCGTGCCGGATGGAGTCCCGGGCGCACCACAGGGAGTAGGCGTTGTTCCACTCCTCGGCCTTGTCGTTGTCGATCAGGGTGAGCGTGACCCCGTACTTGGCCTCCAGGGCCTCCTTGCGCTCGTACACGGCCTCCTTGCGGTAGCCGACCACCACGGCGACGTCGGTGATGCCGACCTCGGCGAAGTTGCCCAGGGTGAGGTCCAGGACCGTCGTCGCGGCCTCGCCGTCCTGCTCAGGGCCGACCGGCACCAGGGCCTTGGGCAGGGTGTCGGTGTAGGGACGCAGACGCCGTCCGGCGCCGGCGGCCAGCACGAGGCCGATCATGCGGGTTCTCCTGATTCGTCGTGTGTTGCGGGCGCTGAGGAGGTCGCCTGGAAGCGCACGCTCTCGACGAGCCAGAGCGTCGCGAGCAGCACGGCCAGGGCCGTGAGCACGGACGCGAATCCAGGCACCACCGGCGAGCGGTCGACACCCAGGGAAGCCACCGCGGCCAGGCTGACCAGCAGCGTTCGCCCTTCGTGCCCCCCACTCGCCCGCACCAGCCAGCGCGGCGGCGCGCCGGTGCCGCCGCGGATGCGGTGCACCGTGTCGTAGTGATGGTAGGCGAGAGCCGCCACCAGGCCGAAAGCGGCCGGCAATGCGCTGTTCACCGCACCGTCCGCGGCGGTCAGCGCCAGGACCAGGAGGAAACCGTACTCGGCGGCGCGGAAGAGGGCGGGCACCAGCCAGTCGAAGCGGCCGGTCAACGGGCCGGCCACGGCCAGAGCGGCGAGCAGCGCGTAGCCGGCGGCGGCCAGGGGCAGGGC
>NZ_WMLF01000174.1 GCF_014156695.1 Streptomyces durbertensis
CGGCTGGTCAGGGCCTAGACTCCCGTGCGTACAGATCGTCGGCCCGGAACCGTGGCAGCGCCGGACGCGCACGCGGAACGGACGGCGGGGCTGACCGCGAGACGGGACACGAGACAACAGGGACGGGTGTCGTGCCGGACTACTTCCACGGCTATTCGGTCGTCGGGCTGGTGGCGGTCGTCGGCGTGCTCTTTGTCGCCGTGGCCTTCGCCGGCGGGCGGCTGCTGCGGCCCGTCGTGCCGACGCGCGAGAAGATGCTGACCTACGAGTGCGGCGTCGACCCGGTGGGGGAGGACTGGGCGCACACCCAGGTCCGCTACTACGTCTACGCCTTCCTCTACGTCATCTTCGCGATCGACTCGATCTTCCTGTTCCCCTGGGCGACGATCTTCGCCGCGGCCGGGTTCGGGGCGGCCACGCTGGTGGAGATGTTCATCTTCCTCGGGCTGCTCGCCATCGGTCTGCTCTACGCATGGAAGAAGGGCGTCCTCACATGGACGTGACACGCGCCGACCTCCCCGAACCGCGCCGGCTGGGCGCCCTGGCCCGGCTCGCGCCGGAACCCATGAAGGTGATCCTCAACTGGGGGCGCCGCTACAGCCTGTGGGTGTTCAACTTCGGCCTGGCCTGCTGCGCGATCGAGTTCATCGCCGCGTCGATGTCCCGGCACGACTTCATCCGGCTGGGCGTCATCCCGTTCGCGCCGGGCCCCCGCCAGGCGGACCTGATGGTCGTCTCCGGCACCGTCACCGACAAGATGGCGCCCGCGGTGAAGCGGCTCTACGAGCAGATGCCGGAGCCGAAGTACGTGGTGTCGTTCGGCGCCTGCTCCAACTGCGGCGGGCCGTACTGGGACTCGTACTCGGTGACCAAGGGCGTCGACCAGATCATCCCCGTCGACGTGTACGTGCCCGGCTGCCCGCCGAGGCCCGAGGCGCTGCTGCAGGGCATCCTCAAGCTCCAGGAGAAGATCGCCGAGGAGTCGCTGGGCGACCGCTACGGCCGGGCTGGCGGCCCGGCGGCCTCGCCGGCGGCGCTGGCCAGCGGCCTGGTCACCCCGCCGCCGACGCCCGCGAAGCCCGCGACGGCGGAGCACGCCGAGCCGTCGACGCCCACGGCGCCCGGGACCGGTGGCGGCGAGGCGGGAGAGGCGGAGAAGTGAGTCAGGAAGCGAACCGGCCGGACCCGGATGCCGAGGGCGTCGAGGACGCCGAGGGCGTCGAGGGCGCCGGCGCTGACGGCGGTGCGGAGGCGCCCGAGGCCGCGGAGGTCGCCGTCGGCTGGTTGCCCGCGCCGGCGCCCCAGGTCTTCGGGCCGGGCGCGAGCGCGGCCGAGGCGTACGACCTGCTGACCGTGGACGTGCCCGCCGAACGCTGGAAGCACGCCCTCACCACCGCCCGGGACGACCTCGGCTGCGGCTACTTCGACTGGCTGAGCGCCGTCGACGAACCCGGCACCGGCTTCCTCGTCTCCGCGCACGTCGTCAAGCTGCCGACGGCGGGCGGCGTCGCGCCCCGCCGGCTGCTGCTGCGCACCACCGTGCCGCACGACGCCGCCGAACTGCCGACCGTCACCGACGTCTACGCCGGCGCCGCCTGGCACGAGCGGGAGACCCACGAGATGTTCGGCGTCCGGTTCGCCGGACACCCGCACCTGGCACCGCTGCTGCTGCCGGACGGCTTCGAGGGCCATCCGCTGCGGAAGGACTTCGTGCTCGCGGCCCGGGTCGCCAAGGCCTGGCCGGGCGCGAAGGAGCCCGGCGAGGGGCCGGACCACAGCGGCCCCAAGCGGCGCCAGATGCTGCCGCCGGGCGTACCGGACCCCAACGAGTGGGGCCCGCTGAAGGGGCAGCTGCCGCCCGCACCGGCCCGGCCGGCGCGCGGCCGCGCCGCCGCCGGCGAGCGCCCCGCCCGCCGTACGCGCACGGCCGCGGCCGGTTCCGCGTCCCAGGCGGGTGCCGCGGGTGCCGCGGGTGCCGCAGGGGCGGCGGGTGCTGCCGGAGGTGCCGCCGCGGGCGAGCGTCCGGCACGTCGTGCCCGTAGCGCGGGCGAGGGTTCCGCGAGCCAGCGCCCGGCGACGGGCGGTTCGGGGGCGGCCGGGTCGGCCGCCGAGTCCTCCGCCACCGGACCTTCGGCCGGCGGTCCGGCGGCCGCCGGACCGCGCCGGTCCCGCAGCGCCTCGGAGGGCTCCGCCTCGCAGCGGGCCGCCGAACCGACACCGGCACCAGCTCCGGAGGAGCCCACGGCCGGCGACCCGGCGGCCGAACAGACCAAGCGGACCGCCCCGCCCCGGCGTGCCTCGTCCGACGCCCCCTGGCACCACCCGAAGCCTGCCCACGACGAGCCGACTCCGCCCGGCGCGGCGGAGGCCGCCGACCGTCCGGCGAAGGAAGCCGACCGCCCGGCGGAGAGCACCGACGCACCGGCGGAGCACGCTGATCGCCCGGCTGAGGGAGCCGGCCGTCCGGCGGAGGGTGCCGACCGCCCGACGAACGACGCCGCCCGCTCGGCGAACGACGCCGCCCGCTCGGCGACGGACGCGGACCGTGCGGCGCAGGAAGCCGAAGGCCCAGCGGGTGACGCGTCCCGCCTGGCGGATCACGCCGACCGTCCGGCGGAGAGCAGCGACGGACCTGCGACGGGCGCGGACGGCGCGTCGGAGGGCGGCGACCGTCCGGCGGACGACGGCGGCGCGGGTGACTCCGGGGCTTCGGGCTCGGGGCGTCGTGAAGACGCCGAGGCTTCCGAGGCTGATCGGCCGGAGGGCGAGGACTGATGGAGTTCTTCGACGTCGCGTGGCGGCTGCTCGCCGTGCTGGTCGCGTTCCTGACGCTGCCGCTGCTGGTCGGGCAGACCGAGCACAAGGTCATGGCGCACATGCAGGGCCGGGTCGGCCCCATGTACGCGGGTGGCTTCCACGGCTGGGCGCAGCTTGTCGCCGACGGTGTGAAGTTCGCGCAGAAGGAGGACGTGGTGCCGGCGGCCGCCGACCGCCGCGTGTTCCAACTCGCGCCGGCCGTCGCGCTGGTGCCGTACCTGCTGGTACTGATCGCCATCCCGATCGCGCCGAACGGCGTTGTCGGGCAGGTCGTCGACGCGGGCATCTTCTTTGTGCTGGCCGTGCTCGGCGTCGGCGTGCTGGGCCAGGTGATGGGCGGCTGGGCGTCGGCGAACAAGTACTCGCTGCTCGGCGGTATGCGCACCGCGGCCCAGCTGCTGGCGTACGAGCTGCCGCTGCTGCTGGCCGCCGCCTCGGTGGCGATGGCGGCCGGCACGCTGTCGCTGCCGGGCATGCTGGAGAGCTGGCAGTGGTGGTGGCTGCCCTGGCAGCTGATCGGCGCGTTTGTCTTCTTCACGGCCGGTATCGCCGAGTTGCACCGGCCGCCGTTCGACGCGCCGCTCGCGCCCGAGGAGATCATCTTCGGCCCGCTGACGGAGTACGGCGGTCTGCGGTTCGCGCTGTTCATGCTCGCCGAGTACGCCGGCATCGTGGTGATCTCGGCGCTGACGGCGGTGCTCTTCCTCGGCGGCTGGCACGGCCCGTTCGCCGACCAGCTCGGCTGGCTGTGGATGCTGCTCAAGACAGCGGCCCTGTGCTTCCTCGTGATCTGGATGCGGGTGGCCTGGCCGCGTCTCCGCGCCGACCAGATCCAGCGGTTCGCGTGGACGTGCCTGGTGCCGTTGGCGCTGTTCCAGATCGCGCTCACCGGCGTCGTGAAGGTGGTGTTCCTCTGATGGGCCTCCCCGGTTCCGGTCTGGCCAAGGGCCTGGCCGTCACCCTGCGGACGATGACCCGCCGTTCGGTGACCGCGCACTATCCGGACGTGCAACCCGAACTGCCCGCGCGCAGCCGCGGCGTCATCGGGCTGTTCGAGGAGAACTGCACGGTCTGCATGCTCTGCGCCCGCGAGTGCCCGGACTGGTGCATCTACATCGACTCGCACAAGGAGACCCTCCCCGCCGCCGCGCCCGGCGGCCGGGAGCGCAGCCGCAACGTGCTCGACCGCTTCGCGATCGACTTCTCGCTCTGCATGTACTGCGGTATCTGCATCGAGGTGTGCCCTTTCGACGCGCTGTTCTGGTCGCCGGAGTTCGAGTACGCCGAGACCGACATCCGCGACCTCACCCACGAGCGGGACAAGCTCCGCGAGTGGATGTGGACCGTGCCGGAACCGCCGCCGCTGGACGACGCGGCGGAGGAGCCGAAGGAGATCGCCGCCGCGCGGAAGGCCGCCGACAAGCTGGCCGCCGCGCAGGCCGCGGCCGCCGAGTCCGCGAGCGGCGAGTCCGCGAGCGGCGAGTCCGCGGCCGGCGAGGGCGGGGGAGACGCATGAGCGGGCTTGTCCTGCTGGGCGCCGAGCGCGGCTTCCTGTCGCCCACCGGTGTGGAGATCACGTTCCTCCTGGTCGGCCTGGTCACGCTGGGCGGGGCCGTGTTGGCGGTGACCAGCCGCCAGCTCGTGCACGCCGCGCTGTGGCTGGTGGTCGCGCTGGGCGGCATCGCCGTGCTCTACCTGCTGCTGACGGCCGAGTTCATCGCCTGGGTGCAGGTGCTGATCTACGTGGGCTCGGTTGTTGTCCTCCTTCTCTTCGGGCTGATGCTCACGAAGGCGCCCATCGGGCCCTCGCCGGACGCGGACTCGGGCAACCGCTGGGTCGCCCTGGCCGTCGCGCTCGCCACGGCGGCCACGCTCGTCACCGTGGTCGTGGACGCCTTCCGCACGGCGTGGATCGAACTGGACGTGCCGCAGGGCACCACGGAGATCGTGGGCCGCAGCCTGTTCCGGCACTGGGTGCTGCCGTTCGAGGCGCTTTCGCTGCTCCTGCTCGCCGCCCTGGTCGGCGCGATCGTGCTGTCCCGACGGAAGAAGGAGCGGCGCTAGACATGCATCTCGCCTATCCCGCCGTGCTGGCCGCGCTGCTGTTCAGCGTCGGCCTGTACGGGGTGCTGGCCCGACGCAACGTCGTGCTGGTGCTGATCTCCGTCGAGCTGATGCTCAACGCGGTCAACCTCAACCTCGTCGCCTTCGACGTCTGGCTGCGCGACGAACTGCACGCCGGCCAGTCGCTGACGCTGTTCACCATCGCGGTCGCCGCCGCCGAGATCGGCATCGGCCTGGCGATCGTGCTGCTGGTCTACCGCAACCGGGGCAGCTCCAACCTGGACGAGCTGCGCGACCTCGTCGAACGCGACCCGGGCGACGACAACAGCGACGGCGACGCGGGTGACAACACGTCCCGACCGACGGCGTCGGCCGCCGCCGCGCCGAAGGGAGAGGTCACCGCGTGAGCACCACGACCCTCGCCGTACTCGTACCGCTGCTCCCCTTCCTCGGCGCCTGCGCCGGCCTCGCCGCCGGCCGCCGCGCGCCCGGCTTCGTACGCCCGCTCGCCGTCCTGCCGACCGTCGCCGCCTTCGCGCTGGCCGTGCTCGTGGCGGTGCGGCAGGGCGGGGGAGTGGGCCCGGACGCGATCAACGCCGCCACCGAGCTCACGCCGACCGGCAACGCACTGCTGCCGATCGACCTCGCCTTCCACCTGGACGGCTTCGCGGTCCTGGTGGCCGTGCTCGTCGGCCTCGTCGCCACCTGCGTCCAGCTGTACTCCACCGGCTACCTGCGGGACGACCGGCGCTACCCCTCCTACGCCGCCCTGGTGTCCCTGTTCACCGCCGCGATGCTGCTGGTCGTCTACAGCGACGACCTCATCGTGCTGCTGGTCGGCTGGGAGGTCATGGGCATCTGCTCCTACTTCCTGGTCGGTCACTACTGGGAGACGGCGGCGGCCCGCTCGGCCTCCCTCAAGGCGTTCCTGGTCACCAAGCTGGGTGACGTCCCCTTCCTGATCGGCATCCTGGCGCTGGCGTCCGAGGCCGGCACCTTCCGGATCTCCACGATCACCACCCGCCTCACCTCCCAGCTCTCCGACTTCGAACTCAGCCACCCCACGGTGATCGCGCTGCTGCTTCTCGCCGGGGTCGCCGGCAAGTCGGCGCAGTTCCCCCTGCACAGCTGGCTGCCGGACGCGATGGCCGGCCCGACGCCCGTCTCCGCGCTGATCCACGCGGCGACGATGGTCGCCGCCGGCGTGTACGTCGTGGCCCGGCTGCTGCCGGTGTTCACCGCGTCCGCCGCCGCGCTGGTCGTGCTCGCGGTGATGGCCGCGCTGACGATGGTCGGCTCGGCGCTCGCCGCGCTCGCCCAGGACGACGTGAAACGCGTCCTGGCGTACTCGACGATCGGACAGCTCGGCTATCTCGCCGGCGCCCTCGCCGTCGGCAACCGTTCCGCCGCCACCTTCCACCTCCTCTCCCACGGCGCCTTCAAGGCGCTGCTGTTCCTCGCCGCCGGCGTGCTGATCGCCGCCGCCGGCACCGGGTCGCTGACCGCGATGGCCCGCACCTCCGGCCTGCGCGGCCGCGCGCCGGACGCCTTCTGGACCATGACGATCGGTCTGCTCGCGCTCGCCGCCATCCCTCCATTCAGCGGCTTCTTCTCCAAGGAGGCCGTGCTGGCCGCCGCCGAGCACGCCGCGCTCGACCCGGTCGCCGGCATCCCGGTCGCCGCCGGCTGGATCGTGCTCGTCGCCGGGCTGGCCACCGCGCTGCTCACCGCCGCCTACGCCACCCGGCTGTGGCTGCTCGCCTGGGCCGGCCGGTCCCCGGCCGCCGCGACCGTCGCCCCGACCGAACTGGACGTGCCCGACACGCCGGTGACCGCCGGCGGCGCCGGACCCGAGGCCCGCGCCCAGACCCACCCGGGCACCGCCGCGACCACCCCCATGAACGCCGTGCTGTGGCTGCTGGCTGTGCCCTCCCTCGCGTTCGGACTGCTCTACGGCTGGCTCGCCGACTGGTTCGCGGGCCCCAGCCTGGCGCCGACCCTGACCACCTCCGTGCTCGGCACCGGGCTCGCGCTCATCGGCGCCCTGGTGACCTACGCGGCCTGGCGTCAGGCCACGGCGGTGGGCCGCACCCCCGACCCGACGCCCGCCCTGCTCGGACCGCTGCACCAGCCCGCCCGCGCCGGCTTCCACCTGGACGCCGCCTACGACCGGATGTTCGTCGCACCGGTGCGCGGCGGCGCCCGACTGGTGGACTTCCTCGACCGGGAGGTCGTCGACGCGTACGTGCGCGGCGCGGCGACCCTGCCCGGCTGGCTGGGCACGCTCGCCCGCCGCGCCCAGACCGGCAACGCGCAGACGTACCTGAGCGTGCTGCTGGCCGGAGCCGTCGTCCTGGCCGTCGCCGTACTCGCCGCCGGAGCGTGACCCGTGATCACCCTCAACGAGACCGTGCTCCAGCTCCTGCTGGTGGCCGTGGTCGTCCTGCCGCTGATCGGCGCGGGCGCCGCCCTGCTGCCCGCCCCGCCGGGCCTGCGCGGCCGCGACCCCGAACAGGCCGTCCTGCGGCACGGCGTCACCGTCACCGGCGCCGTCCTGCTGGGCGCCCTCGTCCTGGCCGCCGGCTTCGACCTCGACCGGCCCGGCGCCATGCAGGCGGAGTCGGACATCAGCTGGATCCCGGCGTTCGGCGTCCGACTGCACTTCGGCGTCGACGGCATCTCGCTCCCCCTCCTCGTACTGACCGCGCTGCTGACCTTCCTCTGCGCGCTGTACTCCTACTTCGTCAAACCCCCCGAGAACGCCCCCTCCGCGAAGGCGTTCGTCGCGCTGCTGCTCGTCCTGGAGACCGGCGTCCTGGCCACCTTCGCGGTGCTGGACCTCGTCCTCTTCTTCCTGGCCTTCGAGATGGTCCTCATCCCGATGTACTTCCTCATCGCCCGCTGGGGCGGCGAGGGACGGGCCCGGGCCGCCTGGCGCTTTGTGCTCTACACGCTGCTCGGCTCGGTGGTCATGCTCCTCGGGCTGCTGCTCGTCGGCCTGCAGGCCGGCACGTTCGACATGGTGGCACTCGCCACTGACAACGGCGCCTCGCTCAGCCGGACCACCCAGCTCGTCGCGGTCCTCGCCATCGGCGTCGGCCTCGCCGTGAAGACCCCGATGTGGCCGCTGCACAGCTGGCTGCCCGACGCCCACACCGCCGCACCGACCGTCGGCTCCGTCCTGCTCGCCGGCGTGCTGCTGAAGATGGGCACCTACGGGCTGGTGCGGATCGTGCTGCCGATCGCGCCCGAGGGCGCCGCTTACTTCGCGCCCTACCTGGCCGCGTTCGCCGCCGTCGGCATCGTCTACGGGTCGCTGGCCTGCCTGGCGCTCGTCCGGCAGGGCGCCGGCGGCGACCTGAAGCGGCTCATCGCCTACTCCTCCGTCGGCCACATGGGCTTTGTGCTCCTCGGCATCGCCACCCTCACCCGGACCGGCGTCAACGGCGCGCTTTTTGCCAACGTCGCCCACGGGCTGATCACCGGACTGCTGTTCTTCCTGGTCGGCGCGTTGAAGGAACGCACCGGCACCACCGACCTGGACCGGCTCGCCGCCGACCGGGGCGCCGCCCTGTACGCGCGCGCCCCCCGCTTCGGCGGGCTGCTGGCCTTCGCCGCCGTCGCCTCCCTCGGCCTGCCCGGCCTCGCCGGGTTCTGGGGCGAGATGCTGGCCCTCCTCGGCGCCTTCCACCCGGCGGACGGGCTCAGCCGGCCCGCCTACCTGGTCTTCATGGCCGTCGGCGGCTTCGGCACCCTGCTCACCGCCGCCTACCTGCTGCTTGTGGTGCGCAGGGTCTGCATGGGCGACCCGGCGCACGCGCCAGCGCTCGCCGTGCCCGCTGCCGGCTCCGGCGCGCCGGGCGCGGACGGCACCGGGGAGCGCGCCCCGGCCGCCGTCGGCGCGCCCGGCACCGCCGCCGAAGACGCGGGCGCCGCCGCGCCCGGCGTGCCCGACGAGGAACGCGCCGGCGCCCCGGAGCCCGTGCCCGCGCCCACCACCGGCGCGCTGCCCGACGTGCGCGGCTACGAGTTCGCCGCCTGGACGCCGCTGGTCGCCCTCACGCTGCTCGCGGGCCTGTGGCCCGCGGTCCTTCTGCACCTCACCGACCCGGCCGTGCAGAACCTGCTGCCAGGAGTCAGCCGATGACGTACGCCGCCGACGCCCTCCTCGACGCGGACGCGCACCTCCACGCGGACACCCTGCTGCGTGCCGCCGACAACGTGCCGGCCGCCGGCAGCCTCATCCAGTCCGTCGACTGGGTCGCCATCGCGCCACCGACGATCGTCGCCGTCTCCGCCCTCGTCCTGCTGGTCGCCGACCTCTTCCTGACCGGCGCGCGCAAGCGCCTGCTCGGCTGGGGAGCCGTCGCCGCGCTCGCCCTCGCCTGCCTCAGCCTGCTGCCGCTCGTCGGCGAGGACCGCGGCACCTTCTGCCTCACCACCGACCCCGCCCTCTGCAGCTACAGCGCCGACACCCTCGCGCTGGTCGTGCAGCTCCTCGTCCTCGGCGCCGCGCTGGTCACCGCACTGCTGTCCCTCGTCGTCGTACGGGACGCCGACCTGCCGCGCGGCGAGTTCTGGTTCCTGCTGCTGTCGACCGCCGCCGGCGCCGCCCTGCTGCCCGCCTCCCGCGACCTGGCCACCCTGGTCATCGCCCTGGAGGTCGCGTCGCTGCCCACCTTCGCGCTGGTCACCCTGCGCCAGGGCGACCGGCGGGCGTCCGAGGCCGCGCTGAAGTTCTTCCTCTCCTCCGTCACCGCCACAGCGGTCACGCTGATGGGCGTCAGCTTCGTCTACGCCGCCACCGGCAGCCTGCACCTCAGCCGCATCGCCACCGCGCTGCCCGTCGTCGACGCCGGACTCACCACGCTCGCCGCCGTCGGCGTCACCCTCACCCTGGTCGGCTTCGCCTTCAAGACGGCCGTCGTCCCCTTCCACTTCTGGGTGCCCGAGACGTACGTCGGCGCGCCGGTGCCCGTCGCCGCGTACCTGTCCGTCGTCGGCAAGACCGTCGGCTTCGGCGGACTCATCCTCGTCACCATCCTGGCGTTCCCCACCTACGCCACCACCTGGGGCCCGGTGCTCGCCGTGCTGGCGGCCCTCACCATGACCGTCGGGAACGTCGCCGCCATGCGGCAGCGCCCCGACACCCGCGACAGCGCGGTACGGCTGCTCGCCTGGTCCTCCGTCGGCCAGGCCGGCTACCTGGTCGTGCCGATCGCGGCCGCCGCCTGGGCCGACGCGCCGATGCGCGCGGTCGGCGCCACCCTCGCGTACGCCCTGATGTACGCGGCCGTGAACCTCGGCGCGTTCGCCGTGGTCATCCACGTCGCGCGCGGTGCCCGCGCCAACCGGCTGCTCGACCACCGCGCCCTCTACAGCACCCACCCGTTGCTCGCGCTCGCCCTCGCCTTCTTCCTGCTCTGCCTGGCCGGGCTGCCGCCGGGCGTCGTCGGGCTCTTCGCGAAGGTGGCCGTGTTCGGCGCCGCCGTGGACGCCGGGCTGGGCTGGCTCGCGGTGGTGATGGCCGTCAACGTGGTCATCGGCCTCGTCTACTACCTCCGCTGGACCGCCCTCCTCTTCCAGCGCCCCGAACCCGCCCCGCACCTCCCCGAGGCGCCGCACGCCCCGGAGGCGCCGCACGCCCCGGAGGCCGCTCCGGCCGCCGAGGGCACGGG
>NZ_WMLF01000175.1 GCF_014156695.1 Streptomyces durbertensis
GCCCAGGCCAAGGAGAGCACCGATGCCGATCAACGCCGAAGAGGCGCTCGCCGCGAAGCCCACCACCAGCCGCATCGACTGGACCCACAAGGACGTGCAGCTCTACCACCTCGGGCTCGGCGCCGGAGTCCCCGCCACCGACCCGGCCGAACTGCGCTACCTGCTGGAGGACCGGCTGACGGTGCTGCCCTCCTTCGCCACCGTCGCCGGCGGGCGAATGGGCCTGGTCAGCGGGCTCTCGGCGCCGGGTATCGAGGTCGACCTGACGGCCGTGCTGCACGGTGGGCAGCGGGTCCGCCTGCATCGGCCCATCCCCGCCCAGGGCTCGGCCGAGCAGACCTCCCACGTCGCCGCCCTCCACGACAAGGGCCGCTCGGCGGTGCTTGTCCTGCGCACCGAGGCCGCCGACGCCGACGGCCCCCTCTGGTCCTGCGACACCGAGCTGTTCCTGCGCGGCGAGGGCGGCTTCGGCGGCGAACGCGGCCC
Organism: Streptomyces durbertensis; assembly: GCF_014156695.1. Taxonomy (GTDB): domain Bacteria; phylum Actinomycetota; class Actinomycetes; order Streptomycetales; family Streptomycetaceae; genus Streptomyces; species Streptomyces durbertensis. The sequence goes on from NZ_WMLF01000175.1 coordinate 487, forward strand.
GTCCGCCCGGCTGGAGACACCCGACCGCGCACCCGACCGGGTGCTGGAGGCCCCCGTCCGGGAGGACCAGGCGCTGCTGTACCGCCTCAACGGCGACTGGAACCCGTTGCACGCCGACCCCGGGTTCGCCGCCCTCGCCGGCTTCGACCGGCCGATCCTGCACGGCCTGTGCACCTACGGCATGACGCTCAAGGCGGTCGTCGACGCCGAACTCGACGGGGACGTCGGCCGGGTCGCCGACTACCGGGCGCGGTTCGCCGGGGTCGTCTACCCCGGCGAGACCCTGCGCGTCCGGCTCTGGCGGGAGCCGGAGCGGCGGCTGCGGGTACGGGTCACGGTCGCCGAACGGGACGACGCGGTGGTCCTCTCGGACACGGAGATCGTCACGGCGTGACGGTGACGCCCGTCCGCCCGGCGCGGCGGCGCGGGCGACCACCGAGCCCGTGCCCTGCTGCTCCCGCCGTCCGCGACACGGGCGCCGGGTCGCGGACGGCGGACCTGCCCTCGGCCCGCCGGTGGTCTCAGGGCAGCGGCGCCTGCTGGAGCGGTACGGGCCGGGAAGGGGTCGCCGCCGCCACGCCGGGCGGCGAGCCTCCGGCGGCCGTGCCGCCGAACGAGTAGAGCGCCTCGTCGAACGCGTCGGCGTGCGACCCCTCGCCGCGTGGCGCCGGAGGCGGGCTCGCCGTGGCCAGCACCGGTCCGGAGGCGGTCTCTCGCCGGTCGGCACACGCGGGCGCGAGACCACCGCCGGCGCCCGCGCCCGGGTCGGGGACCGGCGGGCTGTCCGCACCCGGGCGGGTGCCTGCCGCCGCCGACTTCGCCCCGGGCGGCGCCCCGGTCGAGGGGCGCGTCGCCGGTCCCTGCGTCGCCGGACCCTGCGCCGTCGGAGTCTGTCGCGCCGCCGGACTCTGTTGCGGCGGCCCCGGGGGCGGCGCGTCCGTGGCGGGGTGGGTGCGGGCCAGGCCGCACGGCTCGTAGGGCAGCCGGAGCTCACCTGTGGCTTCGAGCAGCCCGGCGCCCGGCAGCCACCCCCGGGGCGCGGGCAGGTGCCGCAACCGGGTGCCCGGCCGCCACCACGCCACCCAGGTGCCGTTCGGCCCGTCCGCCCGCAGCGCGACCGCCGCGTCCTCCGGCACAAGCGCCTGACCGGGCTGCACGGCAAACGGCTCCAGCCTGACCTCGGGCACGTGCAGCGCCTCGGGGAAGCGCACCGGCCGGTGGCTGCCCAGCACACCCCAGCCCAGCCGGGTCTCGCCCGGCGCGTCCGAGCGCACGAGCAGCAGTCCGCTGTCCGCGTCGGCGAGCACCACCTCGTCCTGGCTCTCCTCGGTGATCTGGAGCAGCGGGCTGCTCGTGCCGCCCCTGGCGAGGTCGACGGCGACGGCCTGGGCCGGGGTGGTGCCGCAGCTGCGGTTCAGCGCCAGCAGACGCCCCTCGCGGTCCAGCCAGTGCCCCGAGACACAGGTGCCGGGGACGTCCGCCACCGGACGGGGTCCGTTCTCGGTTCCCGGGCCGGTGACCTGCCACACCCGTGTGGCGCGGCCGGTGGGTGCCATCAGCAGGGCCGAGCGGCCGTCCGGAGCCGGTGGCAGCAGCGTCACCGTGCCCGATTCGATCGCACCGAGGGGGAGTTCACCGGTGCCCGGATCCGTGGGGTAGAGCAGCGCCAGCCGGTTTGTCGTCGGCGTCGTGGAGGCGGCGCCCTCGGGGCGGGCGACCAGCACCCGGCCGTCGGCCAGCGCCAGCACCTGGCAGCCGGCCGGTTCCGGCCGCGCGGCGGGCAGCGCGACCACGTACGGCTCCGGGCCGCTGAGCGTCCACCGCTCGACATAGGGGCCGGTCGCACCCGCGACCAGCCGGGCGGCGTACGAGCCGTCGGCCGCAGGCGACCAGCCGCCGTGCCCCCTTGTGCCGCCGCCAGCCGTCGTTTCGATAGCACACGCTGTCATCGGGGGAACACCTCCGGTGACGACGCTAGGGTTCTTCGTGCCTCTCCGTGGTCGGCGTGCGAGGTCGGTTCATCCTTACGCGTGGTGCTGCGGCGGATCGGCTGTGCGACGGCGCCGGATGTGCTTCGGACGCGGACCGCCGACGCGCCCCGACGGCAGGTAGCCTTTCCCCGTGCCCGCACTCTCCGATGTCATCCAAGCCCTCGACGCACTCTGGCCCCCGGAGCGCGCCGAACAGTGGGACGCCGTCGGCCTCGTCTGCGGCGACCCGTCCGCCGAGGTGAACCGGGTGCTCGTCGCGGTCGACCCGGTGCAGGCGGTCGCGGCCGAGGCGGTCGCCTTCAACGCCGACCTCCTCCTCACCCACCACCCGCTCTACCTGCGCGGCACCACCACCGTCGCGGCGGACACCTTCAAGGGCCGCGTCGTCCACACGCTGATCAAGAACGACATCGCCCTGCACGTCGCGCACACCAACGCCGACCGCGCCGACCCCGGCGTCTCCGACGCCCTCGCCGGCGCGCTCGGCCTGCGCGTCCTCGGCCCGCTGGTGCCCGACCCCGACGACCCGGAGGGCCGGCGCGGCCTCGGACGCGTCTGCGAGCTTCCCGAGGCGCTGTCCCTCGCCGCCTTCGCCCAGCACACCGCCGCCTCCCTGCCGGCCACCGCGCAGGGCGTGCGGGCCGGCGGCGACCCCGACATGATGGTCCGCACGGTCGCCGTCTGCGGCGGCTCCGGCGACAGCCTGTTCGACACGGTGCGCGCGGCCGGCGTCGACGCCTACGTCACCGCCGACCTTCGCCACCACCCCGCGTCCGAGGCCCGCGAGCACTCCCTGCTCGGCCTCGTCGACGCCGCCCACTGGGCCACCGAGTGGCCCTGGTGCGAGCAGGCCGCCGCCCAGCTCGACGCCGTCTCCGAACGTCACGGCTGGGAGCTGCGCACCAAGGTCTCCCGCACCGTCACCGACCCCTGGACCGCGCACGCGTCCTCCGGTCTCCATCACGACTACGAGTACTCAGGAGCCCCCAACTGAAATCCGCGCCCGCCGACCAGACCCGCCTGCTCGACCTCCAGGAACTCGACGTCAGGCTGAGCCAGCTCGCCCACAAGCGCGACAACCTGCCGGAGCACGCGGAGATCACCGCCCTGGAAAGCGACCTGACGCAGCTCCGCGACCTGCTCGTCGCCGCCCAGACAGAGGAGGGCGACACCGCACGCGAGCAGACCAAGGCCGAAAAGGACGTCGACCAGGTGCGGCAGCGCGCGGCGCGCGACCAGCAGCGCCTGGACTCCGGCGCGGTCACCAGCCCCAAGGACCTGGAGCACCTGCAGAGCGAGATCGTGTCGCTCGCCCGCCGCCAGGGCGACCTCGAGGAGGTCGTGCTGGAGATCATGGAGCGCAACGAGGCCGCCAGGGAGCGCGTCGCCGACCTCACCGACCGGGTCGCCTCCGTGCAGACCAAGGTGGACGACGCCGCCGGCCGTCGCAGCGCCGCCACCGACGAGATCGACGCCGAGGTCGAACGCGTCCGCAAGGAGCGCGAGGTGGTCGCCGGTTCGGTGCCGGCGGAGCTGCTCGCCCTCTACGACAAGCTGCGCGCCCAGCAGGGCGGCGTCGGCGCGGCCAAGCTCTACCAGCGGCGCTGCGAGGGCTGCCGACTGGAGCTGAACATCACCGAGTTGAACGAGATCCGCGCCGCCGCCGCCGACGAGGTGCTGCGCTGCGAGAACTGCCGCCGCATCCTCGTCCGCACGGCCGACTCCGGCCTGTGAGCGACGGCCGCTGAGCGACGGCTCGCGGGCGGTGGGTCCGGTGGGCGAGAACCGAGGGGAACGGTAGGGAAGATGGCACGGCGGTTCATCGTCGAGGCGGACGGGGGCTCGCGCGGCAACCCGGGGCCGGCCGGCTACGGCGCGCTGGTCAGGGAGGCCGACACCGGCCAGGTGCTGGCCGAGACGGCCGAGTTCATCGGCCATGCCACCAACAACGTCGCCGAGTACAAGGGGTTGGTCGCCGGCCTGCGCGCGGCCCGCGAACTCGACCCCGAGGCGACGGTGCGGGTCCGGATGGACTCCAAGCTGGTCGTCGAGCAGATGTCCGGGCGCTGGAAGATCAAGCACCCGGACATGCGCCCGCTCGCCAAGGCCGCCGGCGAGATCTACCCGCCCGGCGCCGTCACCTACGAGTGGATCCCCCGCGCCCAGAACAAGCACGCCGACCAGCTCGCCAACGAGGCGATGGACGCGGGGCGGCGCGGCGAGCAGTGGCAGCCGGCCCACTCCACCGCCGAACTCTCCGCCCCGGCGGCGGCCCCGGAGACACCGTCCGGGGACGCGGCCCCGGACACCGACACCACCGGCGACACCACCGCCGTGACCACGCCGGAACCCGTCGCGCCCCCCGTCGGCTGGGGCGCGGCCGACCTCGGCACGCCCACCACCCTTGTCCTGCTGCGCCACGGGGAGACGGCGCTCACCCCGCAGAAGCGGTTCTCGGGCAGCGGCGGCGGCGACCCCGAGCTCTCCGAGGCGGGCCGCCGGCAGGCGCGGGCCGTCGCGGAGGCCCTGGCCGCGCGCGGCACCGTGCAGGCCGTCGTCACCTCGCCCCTGCGCCGCTGCCGGGAGACCGCCGAGGTCGCCGCCGCCCGGCTGGGCCTCGACGTCCGCGTCGAGGAGGACCTGCGGGAGACCGACTTCGGCGCCTGGGAGGGCCTGACCTTCGCCGAGGTGCGGGAGCGTCACCCCGAGGAGCTGGACGCCTGGCTGGCGGACACGGCCGTCGCCCCGCCGGGTGGCGAGTCCTTCGCCGAGGTCGCCCGCCGTACCGCGCGGGCCCGGGACAAGCTGCTCGCCCGCTACGCGGGCCGCACCGTCCTGGTCGTCACCCACGTCACGCCGGTGAAGACCCTGGTCCGCCTGGCGCTCGGCGCACCGCCGAAGGCGCTGTTCCGGATGGAACTGGCCGCCGCCTCGCTGTCCGTCGTCGCCCACTACGCGGACGGCAACGCCTCCCTGCGCCTCCTCAACGAGACGGCGCACCTCAGGGGCTGACGATGCCCCTCGCCGTGCTTGTCGCGGCGGTGGCCGTCTCGCCTGGCGGGGCCGTCTTACCGGACCGCTGGCCCGCGAGTGCCGCCGCCTCGGCGGCCAGCGCCGTGACGCGGCCCCAGTCGCGGGCGGCGACCGCCTCCCGGGGCGCCACCCAGGCACCGCCGACGCAGCCCACGTTGGGCAACGCGAGGTAGCGGCCCGCGTTGTCCCGCGTCACGCCCCCCGTCGGGCAGAACCGCGCCTGCGGCAGCGGCCCGGCCAGCGCGGCCAGCGCCGCCGGGCCCCCGGCGGCCTCCGCCGGGAAGAACTTCAGCTCACGCGCCCCGCGCTCCAGCGCCGCCAGGGCCTCCGACGCCGTCGCCACGCCCGGCAGAACCGGCAGGCCGCTCTCCAGGCACGCGTCCAGCAGCCGCCCCGTGGAACCCGGCGTGACCAGGAAGCCCGCCCCGGCGGCGACCGCCTCCCGCACCTGCCCGGCCGTCAGCACCGTCCCGGCGCCGACCGCGATCTCCGGCACGTCGGCGGCGATCGCGGCGATGGCCTCCGCCGCCGCCGGGGTCCGCAGCGTCACCTCCACGGCGGTCAGCCCGCCGGCGAGCAGGGCACGGGCCAGCGGCACCGCCGTGGCGGCGTCGTCCACCACCGCGACGGGCAGCACGGGCGCGAAGGAGTCGAGCATGCCGCCATCCTGGCAACCCCCGGCCACCCTGTGAAACAGGTGTTGCACGCCGCGCAACCGAGGCGCTGCGGCGGTTCAAAGCCTCAGCAGGCTCCGCGCCCCGGCGGCTCAGTGCACGTCGGTGACCACCACGTCCAGCTGCCAGGTGCGCCCGGCGCGCGCCGGCGGCGTCGGCTCCACCCGGTGACCGAGCGCGCCCAGCGCCTCCGCCAGCTCCTCGGGCGAGCCCGGCCGCGCTCCCGACTCCAGCAGCGACCGGACGATCCGCCCCTTGGTCGCCTTGTTGAAGTGGCTGACCACCGACCGCTTCTCCACCCCGTCGACGATCTTCGACTGCAGCACCCGGACCGTCGCCGTCCGCGCCGCCAGCTCACCCGCCGGCTTCCACATCGACCCGTACGCCGCCGACCGCAGATCAAGCACCAGACCCTCCGCGACCTGCGGAAGGGCCTCCGCCATCGGCTTCCGCCAGTACGCGCCCAGCCCGCCCAGCGCGGGCAGCTTCACCCCGCCCGAGAGCCGGTAGGAAGGAATCGGATCGGCCACACCGACGGCGCCCCACAGCCCGGAGAACACCAGCAGCTCCCGCCGGGCCCGCTCCGCCGCCGCCGCGGAGAGCGTCGCCAGCCCGAGCGCGTCGTACAGCACGCCCGTGTAGACCTCGCCCGCCGGGCGCGTCCCGGCCTGCCGCAGCGCGGCGTTCTTCGCCACCTCGCCCCGCAGGCCCTCGCTGAGCCCGAGCACGTCCCGGGCCTTCTCCTCGTCCGCCGAGCACAGCGCGACCAGCTCGTCCAGCACGGCCTCGCGGGCGGCCGTCAGCCCCGGCAGCGAGAGCGCCCCCAGGTCCAGCGCGGGCCCCGTCCCTCCGGCGGCCTTCCCCTCGGACGGCGGCAACAGCACAAGCACGGACTTGCTCCCCTTCTCACGACCCGGCAACAGCGCCATGAAGCGTACGGCCCCACACGCCGCCGCCGCGCCCCACGTCCACGCCCGACGGCACGTCCACCCCCGACGGCCACACCCGCGAGGGCGCGTTGAGGGCGGACGTCACGCGCTCGGCTTGCCGTCCTCGATCGACTTGCGGATCGCGTCCATGTCCAGCGCACGGGCCTGACCGATGACGTCCTCCAGCGCGGTCTCCGGGAGCGCGCCCGGCTGCGCGAAGACCGCCACCTTGTCCCGGACGATCATCAGCGTCGGGATCGACTGGATCTCGAACGCGGCGGCCAGCTCCTGCTCCGCCTCCGTGTCCACCTTCGCGAACACCAGGTCCGGGTGCCGCTCGGACGCCTGCTCGAAGACCGGCGCGAAGCGCAGGCACGGCCCGCACCAGGACGCCCAGAAGTCGATCAGCAGGAAGTTGTTCTCCGACACGATCTGATCGAAGTTGTCCTTGGTGAGTTCGATGGTGCTCATGGGCTCTGCCTCTCAGGTCCTCGGTTTCCCGCACAACGGTGACCGCACGGTTCGTATTCCGCCTACCCCTGCCCACCACGGCGGCGCCCGATGCGGACGTCCGGCGACTTCCCGCCGGACCGGTTGCCGGCCCGGCCCCCGGCCCGACGTAGGATGACCACGGCAGACGAGCCGCGCGGGCGGTCGCGTCGGACCGGCGGCGACGCCGGCCCGCCGAGGAACGTCCGGACTCCGCAGAGCAGGGTGGTAGGTAACACCTACCTGGGGTGACCCACGGGAAAGTGCCACAGAAAACAGACCGCCGGGAGCCGACAGGCCCCCGGTAAGGGTGAAACGGTGGTGTAAGAGACCACCAGCGCCCAGGGTGACCTGGGCGGCTGGGTAAACCCCACCCGGAGCAAGGTCAAGAGGGCCGCCGTCCGCGAGGACGACGGCCTGCGCGAACGTCCGAGGGCTGCTCGCCCGAGTTCGCGGGTAGACCGCACGAGGCCGGTGGCGACACCGGTCCCAGATGGATGACCGCCTCCCGGCGGGCCGCGAGGCCCCCGGAGACAGAATCCGGCGTACAGCGCGACTCGTCTGCCTTTCCCGCGCCGCGCTTTCCGCACCCCGTTTCCTGAGCGGCCCGTCGGCCGGGCCCTGCGTGCCGGGTGAAGATCATCGGCTAGTAGGATGGATCCGCAACACGACGCGAAGGGGAGCTTCTGTGGCGCGGGTTGCGGTGGTCGGTGGGGGTACAAGCGGGCTGGGGACGGCCCTTCTGCTCGGCAGACGGGGGCATACGGTCACCCTGTTCGAACAGGACGCCCGGGAGGCCGGGGAGGAACTGGACCGGGACTTCTTCGACTGGCACCGGCCCCGGGTACCGCAGGCCGACCAGCCCCACTCGCTCCTGGCTCCCGTGCGTACCGTGCTGCGCGCCGACGCCCCGGACGTGTACGAGGATCTGCTGGCGCGCGGCGCCCGCGAGTACCACGACTTCGACTGGTTCGGAGAGCATCCGCCGCGGCGCCCCGGCGACGAGGACCTGGTGACGCTGCGGACCCGGCGGATCGTGCTGGAGGCCGCGCTGAGCGCGGCCGTCCGCCGGGAGCCGGGGGTCGAGGTGCGGCGGGGCCGTCAGGTGTCGGGCCTCACCTTCGAGGAGGGGCGGCCCGCCCGGGTGACCGGCGTGCGGGTGGGCGACAGGACGTTCCCGGCGGACCTCGTCGTCGACGCGTCCGGCCGCCGCTCCCGGGTGCCCGACTGGCTGGTCGCGGCCGGCTGCCGACCGCCCGTCGTCGAGAGCCACCGCGCCGGGATCGCCTACCTGTGCCGCTGGTACCGCCTGCGCGCCGACGGTCCGCGGGAGCCGGGGCGGGTGAAGACCGGCTCCGCCGCGGCCTTCGCGCTCGCCGGTGTCTTCCCGTCCGACAACAACGTGTTCGCGGCGAACATCGTGCTCGCCACGGACGATCCGACCCGCGGCGCGCTCACCGACCCGGCGGTGTTCGAGGCCGCCGCCCGGCTCTTCCCCGCCTGCGACGCCTGGCTGGGCCTCGACCCCGAACCGCAGTCGGACGTGCTGGCGATGGCCGGCCTGGACAACCGCTGGACCGCCCTCGTCGACGACGAGGGACCCGTCGCCACCGGCCTGGTCGGCGTCGGCGACAGCCTCATCCACACCAACCCCACCTTCGGTCACGGGGTGGCCCTCGGCCTGCTCGCCGCCCAGCACGTCGCCACCCACGCGGACCGGCTCGTCGCGGACCCCGTCCACCACCACAACTGGTCGGTGACGGCGCTCCGTCCGTGGTTCGACGAGCAGGCGGCGGCCGACCGCGCCGCCGCGGAACGCCTCGCCGAGGGCGCGCCGCCCACCGACCGGCGGGCCGCCGCCCGGGCCGTGTGCGCCTTCGAGGACCCGGTGGTCATGCGGGCCCGGGCCCAGGTGCGGCACCTCGTGCGGACCGCCGACGACGCCTACGGCACCGAGGAGGTGGAGCGCCACGTCACCGCCTGGCTGGCCGCCCACCCGGAGTACGAGCCCGCGCACGACGGTCCGACCCGCGCGCAGTGGGAGGCGGTGCTACCGGCCTGAGCGACCCCTGACCCGACCGGCGTCAGTAGACGACGGTCAGGTTGTGGGCGGCGAGGATCGGTGCCAGCGGCTGGTGGAAGGTCGTGCCGCCGGTCCGGCAGTTGCCGCTCGCCGCGAGCAGGAAGCCGACGACCTGGCTGCCGGAGTAGGCGACGGTACCGGGCGGTGGGTCGCCCGGTTCGGCGCAGAGGCTCGTCCGGAACAGTCCGGTCAGCGTGCCCTGCGGCAGGTTCACGGTCTGGTTGACCGCGGTGATCGTGCCGCACCGGACGCCGGTGGTCGCCGTCCGGTGGCAGACGGTCACGCCGGGCGCGGGCGACCGGACGCCGGTGACGCGGACCGGGCCGCCCGCCGGGGCGCCGACCAGTTCGCTCGGGTAGCCGAACTCCGTGCTGGTGTAGCGGATCACCACGTACTGCCGGGACGGGTAGCCGGACGACTCACCCACCGCGACCGGTCGCAGCAGCCCGGCGTCGGCGTACCAGATGGTTCCGAGGCCGCCGCAGTGGCCGGCCATGACGGCGTAACGCTGGTCGCCGCGTGCGGCGTTGACCGACACCACACACGACCCGAACGTGCTGTGCAGCACGTTGCCGCCGCGTATCGCGGGCTTGCTCGCGTCGGCCGTCGCGGGTACCGCGCCCTTCGCGGCGGCCGACGTGGCGCCGCCCAGCCCCAGCGCGGCGAGTACCGCGCAGAGCACCGCGACCAGAGCGGCGTGAGCCGCGTGCCGACGCCGGCCCGCCCCGCGACGGGTTCCGCGTCCGTATCTGCGTTTGTCTCCGGTGGGCCCCTGAAGAGGGATGCCGGTGGTCATACCTGTCTCCTGTGGGGTGGGAG